>CANFIE010000388.1 GCA_947446625.1 Acetobacteraceae bacterium
ACTCATCGGCCTGATGGAAGCGGTGGAGGAAATCCCCGGCATCGCTTTGGCCGAAGGGCTGAAGTGGAATTGGGAAAGCTTCCCCGAATATCTCGACGCGCTGGAAGGCATGCGCCGCACCATCGACGTGGCCGCGCAAATCCCGCACCACCCGCTGCGCGTCTATGTCATGGGCGACCGCGCCATCAACCTGGAAGCGGCCACGGCGGATGACATCGCCGAGATGCGCCGGCTGACTCTGGAAGGGATGCAGGCCGGCGCCTTCGGCTTCACCACCAGCCGCACCAACAGCCACAAGACGCTGACCGGCGGCATGGTGCCGTCGCGCTTCAGCCATGTGGATGAACTCATGGGCATTGGCAGTGCGCTGGGCGAAGTGGGCTACGGCGCCTTCGGCATGAACTCGGATTTCGATATCGAGACCGAGGAACTCGGCTGGATGACCAAGCTGGGCCAGGATACCGGCCGCCCCATCTGGTTCCTGCTGACCGACCGCCCCACCGATGCGGCACGCTGGAAGCGCCTGATGGAAGGCGTCCATGCCGCCCGCGCCAAGGGCGCGATGGTAACGGCGCAGGTGGCCGGCCGCCCGGTTGGCGTGCTGCTCGGCGCCGATACCGCGCTCAACCCCTTCAGCATCCGCCCCAGCTATCAGGCACTGCTGAAGCTGCCGGTGGATGAGCGCATGAAGCGCATGCAGGATCCGGCGATGCGGGCGCAGATTCTTGGCGAAGCCCCAGCCGAGGAATACCTGAAGAAGCTCAGCCAATTCCGCCAGCACATCGTCCGCCGCTGGAACCGCATGTTCAAGCTGGGCACCCCGCCGGACTACGAGCCGCCTGAGTCGGAAAGCATTGCCGCCATCGCCGCGCGTGAAGGCCGCACGCCGGACGAGGTGGCCTATGACTACCTGGCCGAAAGCGCCGACCATTTCCTGTTCTTCCCCGTCACCGGCTACAATGTCGATAATCACGACATCATCCGCACCATGCTGACCGACGAAGCCACCGTGCTCGGCCTGGGTGATGGCGGCGCGCATTGCTCGTCCATCATCGATGCCGGCATCCCCAGCTACATGCTCACCCACTGGGCGCGAGATCGCCACCGTGGCCCGAAGCTGCCGCTGGAATTCATGGTGAAGCGGCAGACGAGTGAGACGGCGAAGTTCTTCGGCTTCAACGACCGTGGCGTGCTGGCGCCGGGCATGAAGGCCGACATCAACGTCATCAACTACGCCGGCATGCAGCTCTCCAAGCCCGAGGTGCGCTACGACCTGCCCGCCGGTGGCCGCCGCCTGGTGCAGCGGGTGGATGGCTACGACGTCACCTTCGTCTCCGGCGTGCCGGTGTTTGAAAACGGCACCCATACCGGCGCGCTGCCGGGCAAGCTGGTGCGCGCCGGGCGGTAATTCCCAACCCACTACTCCAGTTTGATGCCGGTGGCGCGGATCAGCGCCGCATAGCGTTCGGCATCCCGCTGCAGCAATGCGGCGGCATCCGCCGGGGTGCCGCCGCCCCGAATGAACCCGGCCTGTTCCACCCGCGGCCCCAGCACCGGGTCGCGCAGCGCTTTCTCCACCGCCGCCGCCAGCCGGTTGGCCACGGGCGCCGGCAGCCCGGCCGGGCCCATCAGCATGTACCAAACGTTGGAATCAAAGCCGGGAAAGCCGCTCTCCGCCACGGTTGGCGTTTCGGGCAGCCATTGCACCCGGCGCGGCATGGTCACGGCCAGCGCCCGCACCCCGCCATTGCGCAGATGCGGCAGGTAGGTCGGCAACGTATCCAGCGCCAGGTCAATCCGCCCGGCCAGAATCTCGTTCACCGCCTGCCCGGTGCCCCGAAACGGCACATGCGTCATCCGCACCCGGGCCTCGGCGCAAAGCAGCTCGGTGGCCAAATGCTGCTGCGTGGCCACACCGCTGGAGGAATAGTTCAGTGCGCCGGGGTTGGCCCGCGCCCGGGCCAGCAATTCGGTCAGGGATTGCTCGCGCGCATCCTTCGGCACCACCGCCACCAGCGGCACGGTGGCGGCCAGGGCCACGGCGGTCTGGTCGCGGAAAATGTCAAACGGCGGCGGCTGCATCAGCGGCGGCACCACGGCGCTGGCGCTCACCGTGGTCATGTACAGCGTATGGCCGTCGGGTGCGGCGCGGGTGCCGGCCAGGGCGGCGATGGTGCCGCTGGCGCCGGGGCGGTTCTCCACCGCAATGGGCTGGCCCAGCTCCTGTTGCAGGGCAGGGGCCAGCAGCCGGGCAATGATGTCGGTGCCGCCACCTGGCGCGAAGCCCACCAGCAGGGTGATGGGCCGGCTGGGCGCCCAAACCCCTTGGGCACGGGCCAGAGAGGGGCTGGCCAAGGCGGCGGCCAGCAGCAGGCGGCGGGTGGGCATGGCGGTTTCCCCAGGCAGGCGGGCACTTGGCGGCCCGTGGCGCCACTCTGCCGCGTTGTGCCGCCTGGCGCCACCACGCCCGGCCCTTGGGCAGCCTGCCCGGCGCGCGGGCCATTCCGGTGCGGCGCGGGCGAATCACCCACCGATCAGGCTTGCCCCGCCGCCCCGCCACCCGTCACGCTACCCCCAGCCCAACCACGGGAGCCACCCGATGCGCCTGCGCCGACTGGTCCTGCCCTTGCTCGCCCTGTTGCTGGGCAGCGCCGCCGCCCATGCCCAGAATGTCACGCGGGATGTGCGGCTGATTGTGCCCTACGCCCCCGGCGGCACGGTGGATGCCCTGGCCCGCATGCTGGCCGAGGCGCTTTCCCCCGCCCTCGGTGGCCGTTCCGTGGTGGTGGAAAACCGCAGCGGCGGCGGCACCTTCATCGCCATGCAGGCGCTGATGAATGCCGGCCCCGATGGCCATACCCTCTCCATCGCCTCCACCGCCGTGCTGGCCACCTCGGCCGTGCTGCCCGGCATGGTCATGCCCATCGACCTCGACCGCGCCTTGCAGCCGCTCAGCAGCCTCATCCGCGTGCCCATGGTGCTGGTGGGCCAGCCCAATGCGCCGTTCCGCAGCCTGGCGGAACTCATCGTGCATGCCCGCGCCAATCCTGGCCGGCTGAATATCGGCCAGTCCGGCCAAGGCTCGCAGACGCATCTGCTGGCGGCGCGCTTCAAGCATGAAGCCCGGCTGGCCATGGAGGAGATCCAGTATCGCGGCGGCACCCCGGCGCTGCTGGATATCCTTTCCGGCAATGCCGACCTCTACTTCTCCCTGCTGCCGGAATCGCTGCCCTTCATCCGAGACGGCCGGCTGCGCGCCATCGCCTTCGCCTCGCCCGAGCGCAACCCGGCGCTGCCCGAGGTGCCGCTGATGCGCGAAACGCTGCCCGGCTTCACCGGTGACGTGGCCTATGGCCTGGTGGTGGCCGCCGGCACGCCGCCCGCCTGGCTGGCCTATTGGAACGCGGCGGTGAACCGGGCGATGAACGCGCCCGAATTCCGCGCCCGGGCGGCGGCGCTGCACTGGGTGCCCAGCAATGGCACGCCCGAGGACTACGCCGCCGAAATTGCCCGCGACCGCCAGGTATGGGGTGAGGTGATCCGCGCCGCCGGCATCCGCGCCGGCAGTTGAGGGCCTTCAAGCCCCCGGCACTTCCCTGTCCGCGGCGCCATACCCCTTGCAGGCCAGCACCCCGCCGAGCATGACCAGCGCCGCCAGCAGCCCATAGCTGGCCGGCCCGGCGCTCATCTGCGGCGCGGCCGGCGCCAGCATGCGGTACAGCCCACCGCCCAGCAGCACCCAGCCGGCCAGCGTCACCAGCAGCGGCCAGGCCAAGGCCCAGCGGTTATGCGCCTGCACAATGGCCAACCCGGCCACAAACAGCAGCACGCCGTTGAGATAGACCACCGGCGTGGCGCTGCCGGCCAGGCTGGCAAGGTTGAGGGCTTCAGTGCCACCCACCGCCATCAGCGCCGGGCCCAGAATCCGCGCAATCGCCCGGGAGCCTGCCACCCTACCGCAGCAGAATCGGGGTCAGCCCATGCCGGGCCGCGGCGCGGGCCAGGGTGCCATCGGTGCGCGACTCGCTGAGGAAGGCGTTCACCTCGGCCAGCCAGGTGGCATCGCCACGGGCCACGGCATAGGCGTAGAGCGTGTCGCCAAAGCGGGTCTGCGGCTCAATCACCCGGGCCCAGTCATGCATCATCAGCATG
>CANFIE010000389.1 GCA_947446625.1 Acetobacteraceae bacterium
AAGCGCCGCCGTGGGCAGTGCGCTGACCCTGCTGATGGGCGTGCTGCGCGGCGACCTGAAGCCCAACGACATCGCCCAGGCCCTGCGTGCCACGGCAGAGACCACCGGCATGATCTTCGCCATCCTGCTGGGCGCCGAGGTCTTCAACAACTTCCTCGCCCTCTCCGGCCTGCCAGACCTGGCCGCCGAATGGGTCTCCACCAGCGGCCTGCCGCCCTATGGCGTGCTCATCGCGCTGCTGGCCTTCTACGTACTGCTGGGCGCGGTGATGGACGAGTTGGCGATGATCCTGCTCACCCTGCCGGTGTTCTTCCCGGTGGTCACGGCGCTGGATTTCGGCCTCGGCGGCTCCGAGGATGTTGCCATCTGGTTCGGCGTGCTGGTGTTGAGCGTGGTCGGCATCGGCCTCACCGCGCCGCCCATCGGGCTCAACGTCTTTGTCATCGCCTCCATGGCCCGGGGCGCGCCCATCAGCGCCATCTACAAGGGCGTGCTGCCGTTTTTGGCCACCGATTTCATCCGCCTCGGCCTTTGCGTCGCCTTCCCCGGTCTTAGCCTCTGGCTGGTTCACCTCATGGCGCAGTAAGCTGCCGGCATAAAAGGCGGGAGTGAACGGGCGTGGACTGGGATTTCATCATCGTCGGCGGTGGGTCCGCCGGCAGCGTGCTGGCCAACCGGCTCACCGCCCGCAGCGGCATTCGCGTGCTGGTGCTGGAAGCGGGACAGGACACCCCGCCGGGCCAGGAACCAGCGCAAATCCGCGACAGCTACCCCGGCACCGCCTATTTCGACCCGCGCTTCCACTGGACCGAATTGAAGGTCCGCACCCAGGTCGTCAGCCACAACAACCCCACCGCCGCGCCGCCGCCGCTGCGCAAGTATGAACAGGCCCGCGTGCTCGGCGGTGGTTCCTCCATCAACGGCCAGCTCGCCAATCGCGGCGCCCCCACCGACTACGACGACTGGGAAGCCCGCGGCGCCGCCGGCTGGAACTGGGACAGCGTGCTGCCCTATTTCCGCAAGGTCGAAACCGACCTCGACTTTGACGGCCCCTATCACGGCAAATCAGGCCATATCCCGGTCCGCCGCATCATGCCGAAGGACTGGAACGGCCACGCCCTGGCCGTGGGCCGCGCCTTCACCGCCGCCGGCTACGAATACCTGCCCGACCAGAATGGCGAATTCCGCGACGGCTGGTTCCCCATCACCATCTCCAACGCGCAGGAACAGCGCGTCTCCGCCGCCATGGGCTACCTAAACGCCCAGGTGCGTCAGCGCGCCAACCTCACCATCTCCACCAATACCCAGGTCAAGGCGCTGGACTTCGAAGGCAGCCGCTGCATCGGCGTCACCGCCATGGTCAACGGGCAGGAGCAAAGCTTCCGCGCCCGCCAGGTCATCATGTCCTGCGGCGCCATCCATTCCCCGGCGCATCTCATGCGCGCCGGCATCGGCCCGGTCGGCCATCTGCGCGAACTCGGCATCGAGGTTCGCTCCGCCCTGCCCGGCGTCGGCCAGCGGCTGATGGACCATCCCTCCATCGCGCTCTCCTCCTTCATCAAGCCGCAGGCGCGCATCAACAACCTCACCCGCCGGCACTTGCTGGTCGGCCTGCGCTATTCCTCCGGCATCGCCGAAACCGCACCGGGCGACATGTTCGTCGCCGCCCTCTCCAAATCGGTCTGGCACAAGGTGGGGGAACAGGTTTCCTCCCTGCTCACCTTCATCAACAAAACCTGGTCCGAAACCGGCCAGGTCCGCCTCACCAGCCGCGACTGGCGCGCCGAGCCCGAGGTTGAGTTCAACCTGCTGAGCGACCGCCGCGACGTGGAGCGCCTGATGAGCGGCTTCCGCCAGATGGGCGGCATCCAGCTCAGCGCCGCCATGGCCGAGGTGACGTCCGACCCCTTCCCCGCCAGCTACAGCGACCGCGTGCGCAAGGTGGGCGTGGTGAACACGAAAAACCGCATCCTCACCAGCGTCATGGCCAAGCTGCTGGATGGCCCCGCCGCGCTGCGCCGCGCCCTCATCGATAAGTTCATCATCGAGGGCTACAGCTTCGAGCAGTTGATGACCGATGACGAAGCGCTGGAGGATTTCGTCCGCACCGCCAGCATCGGCGTGTGGCACGCCAGCTGTTCCTGCCGCATGGGCGCCGAGGATGACCCCATGGCGGTGGTGGACAACCAGGGCCGGGTGCGCGGCGTGGAGAACCTGCGGGTGGTGGATGCCTCCATCTTCCCGGTGGTGCCCTGCGCCAACACCAACTTCCCCACCATGATGACCGCCGAGCGCATTGCCGACGCCATTCTGGCCGAGGTTTGATCTGCATCAATTGCCTGAGTGCCGACGGCGCGATGATTGACCCCACCGCGCCGTCGCGAGAGTTTCCGCAAGAACCTATCTGGGAGGAGAGCCGCCATGGCCGAAGCCTTTATCTGTGACGCTGCCCGCACCGCCATTGGCCGCTACGCCGGCGGCCTTGCCCCCGTGCGCGCTGATGACCTGGGCGCCGTGCCGTTGCAGGCGCTGATGGCGCGCAACCCCGGCGTGGACTGGGCCGCGGTTGAGGATGTGATCTACGGCTGCGCCAACCAGGCCGGCGAGGATAATCGCAACGTGGCCCGCATGGCCCTGCTGCTGGCCGGCCTGCCCGGTTCCATCGGCGGCTCCACCGTCAACCGGCTCTGCGGCTCGGGCATGGATGCCGTCGGCATCGCCGGCCGCGCCATCAAGGCCGGCGAGACCGAGTTCATGATCGCCGGTGGCGTCGAGAGCATGACCCGCGCCCCCTATGTGCAGGGCAAGCAGCCGGAAGCCTTCGGCCGCGCGCCCGAGATCTACGACACCACCATCGGCTGGCGCTTCGTCAACCCGAAGATGAAGAAGGACCACGGCGTGGATTCCATGCCGGAAACCGCCGAGAACGTGGCGCAAGACTTCCAGGTCAACCGCGCCGACCAGGACGCCTTCGCCTGGCGCAGCCAGCAGCGCGCCGGCAAGGCGCAGGCTTCCGGCCGCTTCGCCCAGGAAATCGTCGATGTGACCATCGCCCGCCGCAAGGGCGACCCGATCATCATCAACAAGGACGAACACCTCCGCCCCGACACCACGCTGGAAGCGCTCGCCAAGCTGCCCGCGCCGTTCCGGCGTGAAGGCGGCAGCGTCACCGCCGGCAATGCGTCCGGCGTGAATGACGGCGCCGCCGCCATTCTGGTGGCCAGCGAAGCTGCCGCCCGCAAGCACGGCCTCACCCCGCGCGCCCGCATCATCGGCGTGGCCACGGCTGGCGTTGCGCCGCGCATCATGGGCTTCGGCCCGGCCCCGGCCACCCGCCGCGTGCTGGAAAAGACCGGCCTGAAGCTGTCGGACATGGACGTCATCGAGCTGAACGAAGCCTTCGCCGCCCAAGCTCTGGCCGTGACGCGTGACCTCGGCCTGCCGGATGACGCCGACTTCGTGAACCCCAATGGCGGCGCCATCGCGCTCGGCCATCCGCTCGGCATGTCCGGCGCCCGCCTGGTGCTGACGGCGACGCAGGAACTGCACAACCGCAAGGCCCGCTACGCGCTCTGCACCATGTGCATCGGCGTCGGCCAGGGCATCGCCATGATCATCGAGCGGGTCTGAGCCAGACCATGTTCATCCAGCTCGGCGAAGCCATGATCCACGCGCAGGTAACGGGCCCCGAAAGGGCGCCCGCCATCCTGCTGCTGCACTCGCTCAACACCAACCTGCACATGTGGGACGCGCAGGCGGCGGTGTTGGCCAAGCAGTATCGCGTCATCGCCATGGATATGCGCGGCCACGGCCTCTCCTCGGCCCCGGCTGGCGACTATTCCATGGGCAAGCTGGCGCAGGATGCCTTCGCCCTGCTGGATGCGCTCGGCATCCACAAGCTGCACATCGCCGGGGTTTCCATTGGCGGCCGCATCGCGCTGCAAATGGCCGCCACCCAACCCGGCCGCGTGCTCTCCCTCATGCCGTGTGACACCGCGCTGGAATTCCAGCCCGCCAGCATGTGGCAGGAACGCATGGACGGCGCCCGCGCCAATGGCCTGGCCGCCGGCGCCGATACCACGCTCGGCCGCTGGGTGTTCGACACCTCGCTGCCTTCCTCGCAGGCGCTGCGCCGCATG
>CANFIE010000390.1 GCA_947446625.1 Acetobacteraceae bacterium
CTCTCAAATAACGGCCTAGAGTCTGTCAGACGCTTCAACGAGCGACTGAAGGACTCTAGGCGCGGCCGGCACCGCGCCACAAGGCCGCTGAGGACCCCATGGCGCGTGCCGGCACCTTAGTTGCCTAGGCGCTGGGCCATTCCACCGCAGGCAGCACCACGCCACGGCATTCGCCGAATCCCAGGCTGGCAGCGCCCGCCTTGTTGGCCCGGGCGCGGAAGATCACCTCGTCGCCATCCTGCAGCCACAGCCGGGTTTCGCCATTGGGCAGGGTAATCGGTTCGCGGCCACGGGTGATCTCGCTCATGCAGGCGCGGCTGTCGTCGGTGGGGCCGGAACAGGTGCCGCTGGCCATCACATCGCCCGGCCGCAGGTTGCAGCCATTGCTGGCGTGGTGAGTCAGCATCTGCCCCAGCGTCCAGTACATGTGCTGGAAGTTGGTGTTCACAATCCGCGCCGGCGCCGCACCCTCGGCGCGCATCTTCGGCGTCAGGAACAGCACTTCCATGCCCAAATCCAACCCGCCGGCGGCCTGGTCGCGCTTGCCAACGAAGTGCGGCAGCGGCGCCGGGTCACCCTCGGGCCGCACCGGGCCGGGAATGCGGAACGGCGCCAGCGCCTCCAGCGTCACCACCCAGGGGCTCACGCTCGTCATCGCCGCCTTGCCGAGAAACGGCCCCAGCGGCGTGCTCTCAAAGCGCTGCACGTCACGGGTGGACCAGTCATTCAGCAGGCACAGGCCAAAGATGTGGTCCTCTGCCGCCTCGATATTCACCGGCTGCCCCAGCCGATTGCCGGCGCCGACGAAGAAGCCCAGTTCCAGCTCAAAATCCTGCGAAACCGTGGGCGCGAACACCACCGAGCCATCGGCATTCTGCCGCACACCATGCGGCCGCACGAAGGGATGCGGGCTGGCCACCAGCGAGGATGCCCGGCTGTTATAGGCAATGGGCAGATGCTTGAAGGCCGGCGGCAACTGGCCGTTCGGGTCACGCGAGAGTATACCGCGCCACATGTGGTGAATGCTGGTCAAAAAGTCTGTGAAGGCACCCGGCGCCGTCGGCGCATGCATGGTGGCCTTGCTCATCGGCACCAGCAATTCCGGCCGCGCCGGGCTGGCCGCGCTCAGCAGCGCCGAAACCTGGGCGCGCAGCGCGCTGGCCGGGGCATTGCCCATCGCCATCAGCCGGTTCAGCGTCGGCTCGCAGGCGGCCTGCGCGGCGGCATCGGCCAGGCCGGTGAACACCCCGGCGCGCTGGGCATCCTTCAGGCACAGAATCTGGTCGCCAATGGCAATGCCACCATGCGGCGCGCTGCCGTCATGGCTGAAAATGCCCAAGGGCAGGTTCTGAATGGGAAAGTCGCAATCCGGCGCATTGGCGCTGGCAACCCAGCTGCGCAGGGCCGGGTCATGGGTGGCGTTCAGCATGGCGTTTCCTTGGCTTCCAACATTACTTCAATGGCGCAGCGCAATGCCGCATCCTCGGCACGGCCCTGGCCGGCTATGTCATGGCTGGTGCCATGCGCCACGCTGCTGAACAAGATGGGCAAGCCAATGGTCAGCGCCGCCGCGCCACGCGGGCTCAACATTTTCACCGCCACATGGCCCTGGTCGTGGATCATTGCCACGCAGATGTCGTGCCGCTTGCCCGGCAGCAGCACATCGGCGCCCATCGGCCCTTCCACATCCAGCCCCTCGGCCCGAGCCTGGTCCACGGCGGGCTGAATCAGCCGCGCATCCTCGTCGCCAAACAAGCCGCCCTCGCCGGCATGCGGGTTCAGCCCGGCCACGCCCAGCCTGGGCTTCGCATAGCCCAGCATCCGCCCGGCCTGGTGGCTGGCGCGCAGCGCGTTCAGCACCGTCTCGGTGCGCAAATCGGCAATGGCGGAAGCCAGTGACTGATGCAGCGTCACATGCGTCACCCGCAGCCCGGGGCAGGACAGCATCAGAAAGGTCCGGTCCGCCGCCACCCCCAGCTTGGCCGCCAGATACCCGGGGTAGCCGGCAAACCGCACCCCCGCGCTGTTCACCGCCGTCTCGTTATGCGGCCCGCTCAGCACCGCATCCACCGCGCCGGCCTGGGCCAAGGCCACGGCGGCATCGAGGAAAGCGAGCGTCCCCCGCCCCGCCTCGGCCGAAATCCGCCCCAGCGCCGGCACCGCCGGCAGCGGCACGGCATGAAACCCCACCTCGCCGCCCGCCAGCTTCACGCCCGTATTGGTGAACTCCAGCGGCATGCCCAGGCCAGCCGCATGGGCGCGCAGCACCTCGGCATCGCCCACCAGCGTCAGCGCCGCCCGCGCGCGAAACCCCGCATCGGCCGCTACCCGCAGCGCAATCTCCGGCCCAATGCCGGAAGGATCGCCAAGCGCAATCGCCAGCCTCACAGCGGTATCGCCAGCAGCGTATCAATCCGCCGGCTGTCCATCACCACAATGCGCTCGGCAAACAGTGGCCCGGCCTTGGTAAACTTGATGCGGTCCAGATAGCGCCCGCAGCTGAACAGCATCGTCTCGCCATTCTGCATGATGCGCGTGACCATATAGTTGGAAACCACCTTGGCCTCGTCGCGGTGGAAATGCGTCACCAGCGTCGCGCTCAGCATATGCCGGTAATGCTGCGCCTCGTAGATATTCGCTTCCCGCAGACTGGTCACGCGGTCCTGCAGCATGCCCCGATTGTCGCAATGGATCAGCCCAATCGGCCTTCCCAGCGCCCAATTCTCCGCCGAAATCACCTGATACAAGCAATCCTCGGTGAACAGCGCCGGCCATTCCTCCAGCCGGTCATCGTCAATCGCGTGGGCATAGCGGGCGAACAAGTCCTCAATCGCCATCCGGCTGCCAATGTCTATCATGCGCCGGCAAACCCCATCTGCGTCCGGTACTGCTGCCAGAAGCCCCGCACAGAGGCCTCGCTCACCCGGCTATCGGTGCTGGCATGGCTGGCGCCGCCCATCTCAATCACGCTGTCATCCGCCTCCGAGCCCACAATGGCCCGCTGCACAAAGCCGCCGACGCAGCCATCCTCCATGCTCACATAGCCCGCCGGGCCTACCAGATTGGCCTGCTTCAGCCGCAGCCGCTGCATCGCCGCGTCATCATCCTCAAAGCCGATATAGGTCCACAGCAACTCGGTCTCGTTCACGCCCTTGGGCAGCACCTGGCGCAGCGCCAGGCAGTTATGCACCTGCTGCAGAATGAAGTTCGGAAACACCGAGAGCAGTTGCACCGTGATGCCGTCGCCAAACTCGTCCTTCTCCTCGAAAATCGAGGCATCCTTCAGCCGGAAGTCATCCTTGGCCGAGCGCAGCCCGTCATACTCGCCCTTGTCCTTGTCCTGCTTGTTCAAGGAATAGCTGGCGTGGTTGCCGCCCTGCTCGCTCACATGAATACCGCCGCCCGCGGTCAGCCGCAAAATCTTGAAGGTGGAGAAGAAGGTATGCAGCAACGAGGCGTGGTAGGTGTCCTTCACGTTCTCCACGTAAAGCTTCCAGTTGTTGTGCAGGTACTGACTGGCGGTGCCCAGGACCTTCAGCTTGCGCCCACCCAGCACCCGCGCCAGCCGGTCGCCAATCAGCGGCCCGATATGCTCCTCCAGCGGCGGCGCATCCGCGGCCAGCGTGCCGAACACCAGCCCACACACCTCACCCACCCGCAGCCGCTTCAACCCATGCTGCTTCAGGTCAAACTCGGCGGGCATGCCGCCCTTGCCCTCCAGCCCCCGACGAAAGGGAATCCCGGTCAGGTTGCCATCCAGGTCAAACGCCCAGGAATGATACACGCAGGTCAACGAGTTCCCGGTATTGCCCTGCGACTTCAACGCCACCAGAGACCCACGATGCGTGCAGCGATTGACCAGCGCATTCACCCCGCCATCGCGCCGCCGCACCACCACAATCGGCACTTCACCCAGGAAGGTGGTCTTGTAGTCGCCGGCATTCGGAATCTCCGCCGACGCGCATAAAAACCCCCAGCTCGGCCCGGCGAAAATCCGCTGCTTCTCGCGCTCATGATTCTCGGCATCGGTGTAGACCCGGTAGGGCACGCGGGTATTGCCACCCTCCGGCCAGGCGAAGCCCGGCGCATCCATCGCCGCGCTCACAGCCGGCCCGCCACGCGCGCCACCAGCGCCTC
>CANFIE010000391.1 GCA_947446625.1 Acetobacteraceae bacterium
AGACGGTCACGGCCTCGCCAAGCGTGAGGCGGCCGGATTCGAGGGCGGCGAGGACCAGGGCGGCGACGGGCAGGCCGGGGCGGCCATGCGAGCGGGCCAGGCCGTCATTCGCTTCGTCCCAGCACATGGCGGCGCCAAGCACGGCGGCGGCGCCACCCAGGGAAAGCGGCGTGGTGCGGCCGGGCAGGCGGATGCTGCCGGGCATCCAGGCGGCCATGGCGCCGGCCAACTGCCGGGTGCGGCCATAGCGCATGCCGGAGAGGGCGCAGCCGAGGCTATCAAGCAGCAGCAGGCGGGCCTTGCGGCCGATCATGGCTGAGTCGGGGCCGTCCCAGGCCCAGTCCACTACATCCGAAAAGTCGAGCCGAACGGCCATGGTCTATCCTGCCTGGGGCGGCACACGCCGCGTGCCGCCATGTGCGCTGTTCCGGGCCGGGCCGCGAGAGCAATTCGGCGCCGGATACAACCTTATGGCGATATCCACCGGCGCGGCGCGTCGGGTCAACGGGCGCGGCCGGATTATTCCGCCTTGATGTCCAGCCGACGGAGCAGGGCGGGCCAGGTGGCGAAGTCCTGCTGCATCACCTGGGCGTAGCGGGCCTGGCCGCCGCCGCTGTGCATGCCGGCGGCGGCATAGGCGGTGGTGACCTCGGGCCGCGCCAGGGCGGTGAGCAGGGCAGCTTCCAGCGCCGCCATGCGGGCGGCGGGCACAGCGCTGGGGGCGAGGATGCCGTACCAGTTTTCCAGCCGGAAGCCGGGGGCGCCGAGTTCGGCGCCGGTGGGCACCTCGGGCAGCAGGGGGCTGCGCTGTTCGCCCAGCGTGGCCAGGGCGCGGGCGGTGCCGGCGCGGACCACGGGCAGCAACACGGGCAGGTCGGCCATCACCAGGTCCACATTGCCGGCCAGCATGTCGGTGAGGGCAGGGCCGGCGCCGCGATAGGGCACATGGGTCAGCGGCAGGTTGGTGGCCAGGCGCAGGAGTTCGCCCGAGATGTGCATGGTGGTGCCGGGGCCGGCCGAGCCATAGGCCAGCGGGCGGCCCAGCCGGGCCTGGGCGGCGGCCAGGCCGGCGAAATTAGGTGCGAGCTCAGGCTTGGCGATGAGCAGGCCGGGCACCAGGCCGAGCAGGGCGACGGGCTTGAAGTCTCGTTGGATATTATAGGGCAGGTTGGGCACCAGGGTGGAGTTCAGCACGATGGTGCCGAGCGAGCCGACCAGCAGGGTGTTGCCGTCGGGCGTGGCCTTGGCCACGAGTTCATTGGCCAGGGCGCCGCCGGCGCCGCCGCGATTCTCGATGACCACGGGCTGGCCGAGGGCCGCGGAGAAGGCGGGCTGGATTTGCCGGGCGACCACATCAGCGGCGCCGCCGGCGGCGAAGGGAATGACGAGGCGCAGCGGCTGGGCCTGGGCGCCCAAGGGCAGGGTTGGCAGGGCGGTGGCCAGCAGCAGGGCGAGCAACGGGAGCAGGCGCATGGCGTTTCCTTTTAGGCTTGGCGCCATGATGCGCTGCATGGACGCGGGCTGGCCAGCGGGCGCATGAGGGGTGGTGGCGCAGGGGCGATGGGTGTGATGCGGCAGCAAAGCGAGGCGACGCGGGCATTGGTGCTGCTGGGCGGCGGGCATGCGCATTTGGGCGTGCTGCGGGCGCTTGGCATGCGGCCAGAGCCGGGGTTGCAGGTGACCTTGCTGACGCGGGAGACCATGGCGACCTATTCCGGCATGGTGCCGGGGGTGGTGGCGGGGCTGCATCCGCCGGGCAGCGCCACGCTGGATGTGCGGGAGTTGGCGCGCCAGGCCGGGGTGCGGCTGGTGCATGCCGAGGCCGAGGGGCTGGATTTGCCGGCCCGGCGCGTGCTGCTGCGCGGCCGGCCGCCGCTGCGGTTTGATTTTCTGTCGGTGGATGTGGGCGCGGCGCCGCGGCTGGATGTGCCGGGCGCGGCGGAACATGCGCTGGCGGTGTGGCCGCTGGATGGCATGCTGGCGCGGATTGATGCCGCCGTGGCCGCCGGGGTTTCCAGCGTGGCGGTGGTGGGTGGCGGCGCGGGTGGCGTGGAATTGGCGCTGGCGCTGCGCACTCGGCTGGGGCCGGGGGCGGCGATTGCTCTGGTGGCCGGCACGCTGCTGCCCGGGCATGGGGCGCTGAGCCGGCGGCTGACGGCGGCGCTGCTGCGCGAGCGCGACATTACCATGCTGCCGGGGCCGGTGGAGCGGGTGAGCGCCGGGCGGCTGCAACTGGCCGGCGGGGCCGGGCATGCCGCCGGGCTGATTCTGTGGGCCACCGGGGCGGCGCCGATTCCCTGGCTGCGGGCCAGTGGGTTGGCGCTGGATGAGCGCGGCTTCATGGCGGTGCTGCCGACCTTGCAGAGTATTTCGCACCCCATGGTGTTCGGCGCGGGGGATTGCGCCACGGTGCTGGCGCATGTGCGGCCCAAGGCAGGGGTTTATGCGGTGCGGCAGGGGCCGCCGCTGGCCGAGAATCTGCGCCGGGTGGCGCGGGGCGAGGCGGCGCTGCCGTTTACGCCGCAGCGCCGGGCGCTGTTTCTGCTGAATGGCGCCGATGGCAGCGCCATTGCCAGCTATGGCGCGCTGGCGGCGCGGGGCGGTTGGGCCTGGCGCTGGAAGCGGCGGATTGACCTGCGCTGGATGGCGAAGCTGCGGATGGCGCTGCCGCTGATGCGGCCGGTGGTGGCCGAGGCGGTGGAGATGCGCTGCGCCGGCTGCGCCGCCAAGGTGCCGGGCGGGGTGCTGGCGCGGGTGCTGGCGCGGCTGGGGCCGGCGCGGGCGCCGGAGGATGCGGCGCGGCTGGACCTGCCCGCCGGGCTTGCGGTGTTGCAGACTGTGGACATGTTTCCGGCCCCGGTGGCGGACCCCTGGCTGGCTGGGCGCATTGCCGCCGCGCATGCGCTGGGGGATTTGCACGCCAGCGGGGCCAGGCCGGTGGCGGCGCTGGCCATTGCCAGCCTGCCGGTGGCGGCGCCGGCCTTGCTGGAGGAGGAGCTGTTTCAGCTGCTGCACGGAGCGGGCAGCGTGCTGGGGCCGGCGGGGGCGCCGTTGCTGGGCGGGCATACCGCCGAGGGCGCCGAACTGGCGCTGGGCTTCGCGCTCACTGGGGTGAGCGAGGCTCCCTTGGGCAAGGCCGGGCTGCGGGTGGGCGATGCGCTGGTGCTGACCAAGCCTTTGGGTACCGGGGTGGTGCTGGCCGGGGCGATGCGCGGGCTGGCGCCGGCGCCTTGGGTGGAGGCGACCTTGGCCGCCATGCAGCGCGATGCGGGCGCGGCGGCGGCGGTGCTGCGGGCGCATGGTGCCTCGGCCTGCACCGATGTGACCGGGTTTGGCCTGGCCGGGCATTTGGGCGAGATGCTGGCGGCCTCTCATGTGGCGGCGCGGCTGGGGGATGTGCCGGCGCTGCCGGGGGCGCTGGCGCTGCTGGGCCAGGGGGTGCGCAGCACGGCGCATGCGGGCAATGCCGGCTATGCTGCGCCCTGGGTTGGTGGGGCGGAGGTGCCGGCGCTTTGGTTGGACCCGCAGACCAGCGGGCCGCTGCTGGCCGGGGTTCCGGCGGGGCAGGCGGCGGCCTGCGTGGCGGCGCTGCATGCGGCCGGGCAGGGGGGCGCGGCGATAGTTGGTAATGTGACAATGCCCGGCCCCGGCCCCGCCCTGGCGCAAGTGGTTGAGGCCGCGACGTAACCCCAGCCGGCGTTGACAGCGCTTGCCTTAAGTACCGAGTATGCCGCCCCCGCGCGGGCTTAACATTGCCGCGCAGCATGAGAGGAACGCCCAATGGCCGAAGAGCCGCGCTACGTCGAACACGCATTCGATGGGGATGTGCATATTCTGCGCATTGCCAACCCGCCGGTGAACACCCTGCGGACCGAGGTGCGGGCCGGCCTGCTCGACGGGATCAAGGCCGCCAACAAGGAAGGCGCCCGCGCCATTGTGTTGATGGGCGTGGGGCGTGGCTTCAGCGGCGGCGCCGAAATGACCGAGTTCGGCAAGCCGCGCCAGCCGCCTTCATTGCCGGAAGTGTTCCAGGCCATTGAGGAGAGCAAGGCGCCGGTGGTGGCCGCGATTCATGGCCATGCCCTGGGCGGCGGGCTGGAATTGGCGCTGGCCTGCCATGCGCGCGTGGCCGGGC
>CANFIE010000392.1 GCA_947446625.1 Acetobacteraceae bacterium
AGTCGGCTATCAGCTCGGCGCCGCGCTCACCATGTGGTGCAACTGGCTCACCATGGTCACCATCGGCCACAGCTTCGGCGCCTCGGTGCAATTGCCGCCGGGGCATCCGCTGTTCTTCGCCTCGGTGGCTACGCTGCTGTCCATCCTGGTGCCGGTCTGGCGCGGCCGGGGCGACCTGCCGCCCTGGATGGTTGCCGGCGTGGTGGCGCTGGCGACCCATGCGCTGGGCCTGGGCGCGCCCTGGCCGGTGCTGGTGGGGGCGTTTTCCGGCGCGGCGCTGGGCGCCTGGCGGGACACCCGTGCCGAAGCCGGCGGGAGCCGCGCCCGATGAGCCTGCGCTGGGACGTTCTGGCCGCCATCCTCGGCATGGCCCTGGCCAGTTACCTGTGCCGTGCCGGCGGCTATGCGGTGCTGCGCGCCACCAGGCCGCCGCGCTTCGTGCAGGCCATGTTGCAGCATTTGCCTGGCTGCATCTTCGTCGCCTTCCTGGCGCCGGCCCTGGCCCGAGGCGGCCCAGCCTATTGGCTGGCCGCCGCCGCCACGCTGGCCACGCAAATCGTCTTCCGCAAGCTGGCGGTTTCCATCGTGGCCGGGGTGGCCGTGCTCTGGGCGCTGCAGGTCGCGCTGGGCTGATCAGGGCTGCGGCGGCAGGCTGCGCAGCCAGGCCACCATGTCGCGCAGATCCGCTGGGCTGATACGGGCGTAGTAGCCATAGCCCATCGGCGGAAACAGCCGGCGGCCATCGGCCGAAATCCCCTGGGTTATGGCGCGGATGATCTGTCCATCGCTCCAGCCACCAATTCCGGCCTCGGGGTGCGGGGTGATGTTGCGCGGCACCACCGGGCCCCGCGGTCCGCCAATCGGGGCGCCGCCGGCGCCGGTCCGCGTCCAGTCGCGCTGGCCATTGGCGCCCATCGGGGTATGGCATTCGGTGCAATGCCCCAGCGGCCCAGCCAGATAGGCGCCGCGCGCTTCCGGCGTATTGGCCGGCCCGGCCACGCCCCGCACCGGCGGCCCGTAGCTGGGCGGCAGCGGAATATGGAATTCGGACTTCGTCACCCGGTTAGCCACCGCAGGCACGGTGCGCAGATAAGCCACCATGGCGGCCAGGTCGGCATCGCTGATGCCCCGATACACCTCAAACGGCATGGGCGGCCCGATCAGGCTGCCATCCGGCCGGCGCCCCTCCCGAATGGCCAGGGCAATCTGTGCATCGGTCCAGGCGCCAATGCCGGTGGCGCGGTCCTGGGTAATGTTGGGCACGCGGGCGGTGAACAGGTTGGGCGCGGCAATCTCCAGGCCCCCGGCCAAATGCTGGCCGGGCAGGTCGGCGCCATTGGGGCCCTTGGGGGTGTGGCAATTGCCGCAGGCGGCAATGCTGGTCACCAAATAGGCCCCGCGGGTCACCTGGCTGGCCGTTGGCGGCTGTTGCGCCCCGGCCGGTGCGGCGCTCAGCCCCAACAGAACAAGAACAGCCATCGTCGCACGCAACATCGCGCAAACCTCCCCCCTTGGCATTGGGTAGCAGCCTAGCCGAGGCGATTCATTGCGTCATCGCGGCAGCATGCCGGCGGTGGCTGGCTCACGCGGTGTTGCGCGGGCTCAGCGCATCGGCGGGGCGGCGTTCAGCAACTGCGCCTGGTCCGGCAATTCCACGTTCAGCCGCTGGGCCGGGGGCGGCATCTCAATGCCGCTTTTCTCCAGTTCCACCCGGCAGCGGCGGTTGAGCTCGCGGGCCACCATCCAGCGGTCGCCGGGCGCGGTGCGGGCGCGAATGCGGAACACCATGCCCATATCGGTCATCTTTTCCATGGCGGCCGCCTCAATCTGGCCATCCAGCCGCTCAGCCCAGGCCGGGTCGGCGGCCATATCCTGGCCAATGCGGCGCAGCGTGGCGATAACCTTGTCGGGGCTTTCCTGCCAGCCCACGGTCACGTCCACCACGGCATAGCCAAAGTCCCGTGTCATGTTGGTCACGGTGGTCACGGCGCTGAATGGCACCCAATGGATGCTGCCATCCAGTGCCCGCAGCTTGATGGAGCGGATGGTCAGGTGCTCCACCACCCCGGTGCGGTCGCCCAGGCTCACCACATCACCCACTGAGACGCTGTCCTCAAACAGCAGGAACATGCCGGTGATGACATCCTGCACCAGCTTCTGGCTGCCAAAGCCCACGGCCAGGCCAATAACGCCGGCACCGGCCACCAGCGGGCCGATATTCACCCCCATTTCCTGCAACACATTCACCACGATAAAGGCGAAGACGCCGAACGCGATGAAGGCGCGCAGCACCGGCAGAAGGGTGCGTAGTCTGGTGGCTGAAACCTGGCGTGCTCCGGGCGGCGCGGCGCGGCTCAAATGCCGTTCAATGGCGCCATTGGCGGCTTCCCACACCACCAGGGCCAGTCCCACGGTAAAGCCAATGGAAAGCAATGTTCCCAGCAGCTTGTGCCCAGGCTGACCAGGCTGGAACCAGGCAAAGGTGCCATAGCCCCAGGCCTGCGCCACCAGCACCAGGCTGGTGGCCAACAGCAGCAGCGTCCACCCCATGCGGATTGGCGGCACATAGGTTCGCGCCAACCGCTCCAGCCAGGGTGCGTACTGCGCCAGTGCCGGAGAGGGATGCCGCAGCAGCCGCAGCAGCCGGCGCATCGCCTCGTCCAGCAACCGGGCCGCGGCCACCACCAACAACGTCAGCGCCGAGGCCCGGACCATTCGGGCGAAGCCATGCTCCACCCCCACAGCCCAGACCATCCAACTGGCGCCCAGCCAGACCATGGCCAGCATGTGCCAATGCTCCGCCACCCGGCTGCGCAGCCCATTCAGCAGCCGGCGCGTGGCGGCGTCGGTGGGTATTTCGGCGTCATCAGCGGTCAGTGCCGCCGGCCGCAGCAGCGTCGCCACGTTGTGCCGCTGCTGGCGAATCATCCGCACCAGCATCAGCGTGACGATGAGCAGCGACAGCCGGATGAGCGCGCCATACACCGGCAGCGGCAGGCCAATTACCTGCCCGGCTTCCGCCATGGCATAGCCACCCAGCGCCACCAGCGTGATGCGGCGCCACCAGATGATGAGATAGGCCGCCACCGGGTCTGGCACCGGCAGCAGGCGCAAATGGTTGGACGCCGGCGAAAGCAGCATGCGGGCCACCGCCAGCGCCACCCGGGCGGCGGCATAGGTATGCACCGCCATCAGCACCACAATGGCGCTGGCTTGTGCCGGGCGGGCCGCGCCCAGCAGCACGGTGGCGGCAAACACCAGGGCGAACAGCGGGGCGATATCCAGCCCCAGCCGGCCCAGCACCAGCGGCACCCGGCGCAGCCAGGTCCATACATCGCCATCCGGCGGCGCCAGCCGGTCCAGCCGGCGTGAAAAGCGGCGCAGCAGGCCGAAGATGATCAACTCCAGCGCCAGCGCCGGCCCGCCCAGCGTCAGCAGGCAGAACAGCGCATCCGAGAGCCGGGCGCGTTGTTCGGGCTGTTCCCACAAAGCCTCCATACCGGCCCACAGGGCGGGCAGATCGGCCATGCTGCGGGTGGTTTCCACCACCAGGTCCGAGAATTGTTGAATACGCTCGCCAAGCCCCACCAGCATGCGGCCCCCCAGCGTGGTTGGGGTGAACAGCGCATTGGCATCTGCGGTGACGGCCGGCGTGGCTGGCGTGGTGGCTGGCGGCGCGGCCGTTGCTGGCGCGGCTGTGGCTGGCGCGGTTGCTGCCGCGGCCGGGCGGTCAGGCGGATGCAGGGCGCGGTCGGCAGCGGCCAGCGCTTCCAGCAACCGCAGCAACTCCTCGCGCCGCACCGGGTCCTTCAGCACTGTCGCCAGTCGGTCCAATTCGGCCGCGGTGTTGGGCAGAACATGGCCAGGCGTGGCGGTGGCGGGCGGCGCAGTCTGCGCGGCGGCCGGCCCGGCCAGGGTGCTCAGCAGGGCCAGCAGGAAAGCGATCCACCTCATCGTTCCAAGAGGGACAGCATTGCCCGCCCCTGGTCAAGCGTGATTGCGCCGCCGCCGCATTGCCTAAGCCTTGCCGATGCGGGCATTCTGCCCGCCCCGGCTTGCCATTTCCGGCCAGCGGCCAAGATAGAGCCCATGCAAACGCTTCTCGTCAGTCTGGTTGCCATTGGCATGCTTGCC
>CANFIE010000393.1 GCA_947446625.1 Acetobacteraceae bacterium
CCGGCCAGGCGTTGCTTGCCATTGATGCCGCGCTGTACCAGGCGCCCAACGGCGCCAGCACCGGCACGGTCAGCGGCATGGCTTTCGTCGACAGCAACGCCGATGGCATTCGCGACCCAGGCGATGCCCCCCTGGCCGGCATCACGGTCACGTTGCTCGACAGCGCCGGCAACCCAACCGGGCAAACCACCACCACCGACGCCAATGGCAGCTACCATTTCGACGCCGCGCCGGGCAGCTACCAGCTCAGCTTCGGCGCCACCGGCTATGTCGCCAGCCCGCTGCACGCCGGCAGCAACCCCGCGCGCGACAGCGACCTGAACGCACTCACGGGCACTGCTGCGGTGACCATTGCGGCGGGGCAGACAAGCAGCGCGGTGGATGCAGGGCTGTTCCAGAACGCGACCATTACCGGCACCGCCTTCCTCGACAGCAATGCCGATGGCATCCAGGACGGAGGCGAGGCTGGCCTGGCCGAGATTACCGTCAATCTGCTCGACACCAGCGGCAACGCCACCGAATTCACCACCACCACCGCACTCGATGGCAGCTACAGCTTCCAGGGTGTGCCGCCGGGCAGCTACCAGGTGGCCTTCGTCACCACCGGCTATGTCGCCAGCCCGCTGCATGCTGGCAGCAACCCCGCGCTGGACAGCGATATCGATGCCGACGGCATCGCCCTGGTCACTGTCACCTCGGGCCAGCAGACCACCCAGACCGGCGCCGGCCTGGCATTGCCGGCGCCGCCGCCGCCCCCGCCGCCACCGGCTGCAACCGCGCATATCAGCGGCACGGCCTATGCCGCCGAGCCGTCCGGCCTCTGCGCCGACAAGCTGAGTTCCGCGGTGTTCAGCAACATCACCGTCACGCTGCTGGATTCAACAGGCGCCGTGGTTGCCACCACCACCACCGATGCCAGCGGCGCCTACAGCTTCGCGGCCGCCCCGGGCAGCTACAGCGTTCACTTCGCCCCGCCGGCAGATCTCGGCTTTCTGCCCCAGGCCGGCACGGTGGACCCCAGCACCGGCACCACCACCAGCATCACCCTGGCCACGGGGGACAGCGTCACCCAGATGGACGCAACCCTGTTCCACCTCAGCGGCGGCCTGGCCGACCAGCCCGCCATCACCCTGCCCGGCGGGGGCAGCTTCAACGGCCCGCAGCCCGCCATGCTGCTGCAGGCCAGCGGCGATGCCATTGTGAACCAGCCCGGCAGCGGCAGCATCATTCTTGGTGGCGCTGGTGCGCTGATGGTGAATGGCCCCAACGAGGGCGGCATCATCGCCCTGGGCGGCACCAGCTGGGCCGAGTTGCACGGTGGCAACAGCGGCGGCGCCGTGCTGATGACCGGCGCAGGCGGTGGCAACATGGAAGGCACCACCGGCAATGATATCCTCATCGCCGGCTGCACTGCTGCTTCCATGCAGGGGCTTGGCAGCGCCGGCGGCACTCCGGGCTGGCTGGCTGGCCTGGGCGGCGACCTGCTGCTGGGCGGCGACGGCAATGACACGCTGGAGGCCAATGGAAGCACCGCCACCCTCAGCGGCGGCGCGGGCGATGACCGGCTGCACACGGATGGTGCTGGCTCAGTACTGGCCGGAGGCACCAACAGCGGCACGCTGGCCTATGCCAATGGCCAGTTCAGCGGCCTGCGTGTGGGCGATACCCTGAACGCCAGCGGCGCCAACAGCACCATTGTGTACCAGGCCGGAGATGGCGTGCAGTGGCTGGAGAATTTCAATGCCGCGCGTGGCGACCAGCTGGAGATCTGGGGCTTTGCCGCCGCCACCGCGACTGGCGTGGTGAATGGGGCCGGCGTGCTGTATTTTGGCCCCAACCAGGCTGTTCTGCTGAACAACTGGCAGCCGCAGAACGGCCCGCTGGCCGGACTGGTCTTCCACCCGGAAGGCCTGGTGGTACCCGGCGCCCTTGCTGACCTGGAGCCATTGCCGCCGACCATCTTGGCCGCCGGCCTCACCAGCTTCACCGGCACCCAGGGCGACGACATTGCCGTGGGCACCAACGCCGCCACCAGCTTCACCGCCGGCGCTGGGCATGACCTGCTGGTGGGCGGCGACGGCGCCGATACGTTTACCGCTGGCACCAGCGGCGGAAGCACCATGCTGGGCAATGCCGGCGCCGATAGCTTCCACGGCGGCACCGGCACCGACAGCATGGATGGCGGCAGCAGCACCGACCTGGTGACCTACGACTTCGCCAGCACCGCCGCCACGCTGCACCAACTGGCCGATGGCAGGTGGGAAGTGCTGAAGCCCAACGGGCTGGTGGACCTACTGGTGAATGTGGAGACAGTGAGCTTCACCGACACCACCATCTCGCTCGCCGCCGCTGCCTCGGCGCCGCTGCCACCGGCCCCGCCAGCACCGCCGGCCCCGCCAGCACCGCCGGCCCCGCCGGTACCGCCGCCGCCGGCCAATGCCGCGCCAGTGGCCCTGGCCGATACGCTGCCTGCCACGGCCGCCAGCGCCACCACCCTGGGCAATGTGCTGGCGAATGACCAGGACCCGAACGCCGGGGACATTCTGCTGGTTGCCGGCTTCCATATTGAAGGCCGGGACTACCTGCCCGGGCAGACCGCCACCCTGGCCAGCGGTGCGCAGTTCCGCATTGCTGCCGATGGCACGGTTACGCTGGTGCAGAATCACGGGTTTGACAGCCTGGCCCCCGGCGCCACCGACAGCCTGGTCTTCAGCTACACGGTCCAGGACAGTGGCGGCCTGACCGCCATTGGCGATGCCAGCATTGAGCTGACCGGCCTGCCCGCTGCCGCCACCACCACCAGTGGCAATGGCGCCGGCATTACCGGCACCGCCGGCGCCGATACCATCACCGCCAGCGGCTGGAATGACAGCATCCAGGCCGGCGATGGCAATGACGTCATTGTCGCCAGCCAGGGCCAAAGCAGCATCGATGCTGGCCAGGGCAACAACACCATCACCGCCGCCGGCTGGAATGACAGCATCCTGGCCGCCGATGGTGACAACATCCTCAGCGGCACTGCCGGGCAGGCGGTGGTGCAGTTCGGCAATGGCGCGCAGACCATCAGCCTGGGCGGCAACGGCAACCACGTTACCATGGGCAACACCACGCCCGGCCATGTCAGCACCATTCTGGCCGGCGAAGGCCAGGCCAGCATTCTGGCCGGCAACGGCAACCTGCATGTGGTGCTGGGCGGCCACGCCAACACGGTGCAGGCCGGCGCTGGAGACCATACGGTGGAAGGCGCGCTGGGCGGCAGCAGCGTGCATCTTGGCGCCGGCAACAACACCGTGGCACTGCAAGGCTACGGCAATGTGGTGGAGACCGGCGCCGGAATCGCCACCATTCATGCCGGCCAAGGCAATGCCATGGTGGTTGCAGGGCCGGGCCAGGCCGAAATCTGGCTGGAAGGCTGGTCCAACATGGTGGACGCGCATCTGGGTGGCGACATCACCGTGCATGGCGGTGCGGGCAACAACCTGTACATCGCTCCGCCCGGCGGCGCGGGGGTAGAGCATATCCTGAACTTCAACCTTGATGCCGGCGACCATCTGCGCTTCACCGGCATCACCGCCGCGAATCTGAGCGTCCAGCTCTCAGGCAATGACCTGCATGTGCTGGCCAATGGAGTTGTGGTGGTTGATCTCGTGGGGCTGGCTGCTCTCGGCAGTAGCAGCCTGGCCAACCACGGCAGCTTCCTGTTCGGTTGAACGGCAAGGCTGGCGCGGGCGCAGCGCGCCTTGCCGCAGGGGCAAGGTGCCGCCGCGATGATTGGCCGAGCAAGCGCAACGGCCCCTGCCCAGGTAACGGCGTCTCGCGCCATTGTGTGCGACGCCGGCCTTGTGACTGAGGTGGTCCCCTTTGCTGGGACAGTCTGCCGGCTTTGCTAAGCTTGGTCCTGGTTGATGTCAGGCCGCCAGTTTCTCCGTCGTCGGCATCGCATACGCCTCGTCTGGGGTCCGCCCGGCCAGGGCTGAATGCGGGCGCCGCCCATTGTAATAGCCGATCCAGTTGGCTAACTCGGCGCGCAGTTCCGAGCCGGTCTCGAACGCATGCCGGTAGACGCATTCGTATTTCAGGCTGCGCCACAGCCGCTCGATGAACACGTTGTCCATCCAGCGGCC
>CANFIE010000394.1 GCA_947446625.1 Acetobacteraceae bacterium
GGATGATGACACTGGACAGACCGGCGCTGTGCCGCGCGGTGGCGTCCAGCCATTCATGCGTGCGGCTGGCCGGGGCCAGCAGCCACTCGGCGGCCAGGGCGCCATGCAGGCTGGTGGTGATGGGCGCGGCCGGGTTCAGCGCGGCCAGGGTAGCGCGCAGCGCGGCGGTGTCGGCCAGGTCCGGCTTGGTGAGGATGATGCGGTCCGCCAGTTGCACCTGGCGCTGGGCTTCCGGGTGGCGTTCCAGCGCGCCGGGGCCGTGCAGCGCATCCACCAGCGTCGCCACGGCTTCCAGCCTGTGGGTCTCCAGCACCGGCTGCTCGGTCATCAGCGCGTGCAGAATGGGCGCGGGGTCGGCCAGGCCCGAGGTTTCGATGATGACGCGGCGGTAGCGCCCGGCATGCTCGGCGCGCAATTGCATCAGCGTGGCGGCAAGGTCTGAGCGCAGCACGCAGCAGAGGCAGCCGGTGCTGGTGGAGACGAATTGCTCCTCGCTGGCGCGCAGCAGGTCATGGTCCAGCGGGATTTCGCCGTATTCATTGATGATCACGGCGCTGTCGGCATAGGCCGGGTTGTGCAGCAATTGCCGCAGCAGCGTGGTCTTCCCGGCGCCCAGGAAGCCGGTGATGACAAAGACCGGGATCATACCACGCGCAGCTTCTGCGTTTCGCCGCCGCCAAAGGCGTTGCGCAGGCTCCGCAACAGGCCGAGCACCGAAGTGCAGGGCCGCTTCTGTCCCGGCCGTTCCAGCCACCAGCGAATGGGCAGGTCCGCCGGTGCGGCGGCGCTGACCCGCAGCGCGCCGATGGTCACGGCCTCGCCCTCAATCACCACGCGGCCCTCCACGCCCCAAAGCTGGAGAGTGTCGGCGAGGAGGGCGCGCAGTTCCGGTGGGGTCATTCCAGCGAGGCGCCGGCGCGGATTTCCGCCGCAATCTTGCGGTGCTGCCACTCGCCGCCGCGCGCGTCGCCCAGCCACTTCTCGTCCTCAACCACAATCTTGCCACGCAGAATGGTCATGCTCGGCCAGGCATCCACCTGGCGACCTTCCCAGGGGGTGTAGTCGCTCTCGTGCAGCTGCTCGGCCCGCACGGTGCGCTTCAGCCCGGGGTCGAGGATGACGATATCGGCATCACTGCCCGCGGCGATGGCGCCCTTGCGCGGGTAAAGGCCCATCAGCTTGGCGGCGTTGGTGGAAACGAGGTCCACGAAGCGGCGCAGCGTATAGCCGCGCTTGCCAACCATCTCGGAGTACATCACCGCTACGCGCGGCTCCACGCCGCTATTGCCGCCGGTCACGTCGTCAATCCGCACGCCCTGCGTCTTCACGCTCAGGTTGCAGCAAAGTTCGTCGGTGGCGACGCAGTTGATGCTGCCATCCAGCGTGCCGGCCCACAGTTCGTCCTGGTCGGCCTGCGATTTCAGGCTGGGGTAGGTGTGGTAGATCTGGCCATTGGGCTTCTTGTAGTCTTCCTGCGTGTACAGCATGTACTGGTGCAGGCTCTCGCCGTAGATCGGCAAGCCCTTGGCGCGGGCATCGCGAATGGCTCGCACGCCGTTGCCGGCGGAAACATGCATCATGTACAGCGCGGTGCCGGGCACGTGTTCCGCCAGCCGCATGACGCGGCGGAAGCTGATATCCTCGGAAAGCGTGTTGTGCACTTCCGCCATGTTCTCGAACGCCACGCGATTCTCGCGGATCAGCTTGGCGTACATGTGCATGACGATGTCATTGTCTTCGGAGTGGATGACGCCGAGGCCACCCTTCTTCGCCAGCACCTGGAACACTTCCCAGATGTCACCGAAGTCCACCATCCGGCCCTTGCGGCTGGGGGTGATGTCGGTGGTGAAGATCTTCACCGTGGCATGGCCGGCGTCGATCGCCTCGCCAAGCTGGGCCGGAATGCTGGGGTCCAGGTCGCCTTCCACCATGATGTGGAAGGCCCAGTCGCAGGGGCTGCCATCCTCGTTCCAATGGGCCATGCGCTTGTCGATCGCGCCCTGCACCGTCTCACCGGCCATCACGCGGGTAAAGTCGATGATGGTGGTGGTGCCGCCATGCAGCGCCGCCTTGCCCACCACGGAAGGGCCCTTGGTGTAGTCGATTTTCCCACCCGGGCCGAAATTGGGCCACAGGCAATGGGTGTGCGGGTCAATGCCGCCGGGCATCACCACCTTGCCGGTGGCCTCCACCACCCGCACGCCCGCGGGCACCGGAAAGGTGCCATAGGCCGCCACGGCCACGATCTTGCCATCGGCCATGGCCACATCGGCCGGCCCCACCGCGTGGGGCGTCACCACGCAATCGCCACGCACCACCAGATCGACCATGCTGCCCTCCATCATCCGGGGACAGTTTCGCGCTGGTATGCGTGGCGCGCAAGCCACGCGCTGGCTTGTTGCGCGTTAATCAGCCCTGCAGGGCACGGCCGAATGCGGCGGCGTAGCGTGCCTTGAAGGCGGGCACGGCCTCGGGGTTGATGATGCGCGGCGGCATGCGGCCCTGGGCCACCTCGCCAAAGGCCAGGGCGGCGATTCGGCTGATATTGCCGCGGCTTTCCTGCGTCACCCCGGCGGTGTGCTGAGACATGATGACGTTGTCCAGCGCCAGCAGCGGATGGCTCGGCGGCGGCGGCTCGTCGGCCCATACATCCAGGCCCGCGCCGGCCAGGTGGCCGCTTTGCAGCGCCGCCAGCAGGGCCGGTTCCTCATGAATGAAGCCGCGCGCGGTGGTGACGAAGACCGCGCACTTCTTCATGGCGGCAAAGCTGGCCGGGTTCATCAGGCCCCGGGTTTCGCCGGTCAGCGGGGAATGGATGCTGATGACATCCGAGTCCGCCAGCAGCGCCGGGATTTCCACCTTGGTGGCGCCACGCGCCGAGATGGTCGCGGCATCCAGGTAGGGGTCGTAGGCCAGCACGCGGCAGCCAAAGGCCAGGTTGAGGATTTCCGCCACCCGGGTGCCGACATGGCCAATGCCAACCAGCCCCACGGTCTTGCCGCGCAGGTCGCGGCCCATCAGGGCGGCGCGGTCCTGGGCGCGGCCGGCGCGCATGGCGGCCTGGGCCTCGGGCATGCGCTTCAGCAGCGCCAGCATCATGCCCACCGCATGCTCGGCCACGCCCTCGGCATTGCCGCCGGCCTGGTTGATGAGCAACACATTGGCCTTGGTGCAGTCGTCGGGGTCGCACGTATCGTAGCCCGCGCCGTAGCTGCCCACCATCAGCAGTTTGGGCAACTGCGCCAGCAGGGCGGCATGGGCGTGGAAGGCGGGGTTCAGTTCCTGCCGGCTGGCCTGGGCGTAATAGCCGTGGCAGCTGGCCAGGGCGGAGATCACCTCGGCCTCACTGCCTTCCAGCGGAATGCGCAGCACATCCAGTTCCGGAATGGTGGCAGCGGTTTCCAGAAACGCCGGGTGCGGCACCCAGCCGAGATAGCCGACGCGGAAGCGGTTGGTCATGGTCGTTCCCTTTGCTTCCCTGGCTTGTATCGCGGCGGGGCGCGGCGTCAAATCCGGGCATGGTGGTTTTTGTGGTGGCGCTGGGCGCGGCGCTGGCGGGGTTTGTGCAGGGCCTTTCGGGCTTTGCCTTCGGCCTGGTGGCCATGGCGGTATGGGCCTGGGTGCTGGAGCCTGCGCTGTGCGGCCCGCTGGTGGTGTTCGGTTCTCTGCTTGGGCAGGGCCTGGCGCTGCGGGAATTGAAGCCCGGCAGCCTGCCCAGTGCCATGCCCTTTGTGCTGGGCGGCTTGCTGGGGGTACCGCTGGGCATCTGGCTGCTGCCGCTGGTGGAGGTACGGATGTTTCGGCTCGGCCTGGGCCTGCTGCTGGTGCTGTGGTGCCCGCTGATGCTGTTTTCCGGCCGGCTGCCCCATCTTCGCCGGGGCGGCCGCCCGGCCGACGCACTGGCCGGCGCCCTGGGTGGCCTGATGGGCGGGCTGGGTGGCCTGACCGGACCCGTGCCCATATTGTGGTGCACCCTGCGCGGCTGGGACCGCCATGCCGCACGCGGGGTGTTCCAGATCTTCAACGGGGTGATGCACGCCGCCACCCTCGCCGGCTACCTGGCCACCGGCGTGGTTACCGCCCAAGCGGCAACGCTGTTCCTGGTAGTGGCGCC
>CANFIE010000395.1 GCA_947446625.1 Acetobacteraceae bacterium
CATGCTGAGAACCATCGGGCTGATGAGCGGCACCAGCCTGGATGGCGTGGACGCCGCCTGGGTGGAAACCGACGGCGCGCGGATCGGCCGGATGGGCCCGAGCCTGACCCTGCCCTACGACGCCGCGCTGAAGGCCGATTTGCGCCGCCTGCTGGATGTGGCGGGCGTAACCGGCCCCTACGACCCCTTCCTGCTGGACTGCGTGGCCCGGCTGACCGCCGCCCATGTGGAAGCCGTGGCCAGGCTGCGCGAACAGGTGCGCCGGGTGCTGCGCGAGGAGGTGGACCTGCTGGGCTTTCATGGCCAGACCATCCTGCATCGCCCGCAGGAAGGTCGCACCTGGCAGGTGGGCGACGCCGCCCTGCTGGCCCGTCGCACCGGGCTGAGCGTGGCCTACGACTTCCGCAGTGCCGATGTGGCCGCCGGGGGACAGGGGGCGCCGCTGGTGCCGGTGGTGCATGCCGCCCTGGCCGCCAGCCTGCCCAAGCCCCTGGCGGTGCTGAACTTGGGCGGGGTGGCGAATGTCACCTTCATTGGCGCCGACGGCACCTTGCTGGCGTTCGACACCGGCCCCGCCAATGGCCCGCTGGATGACTGGACCCGCCGCCGCACCGGGCTGGATTACGACCAGGATGGCCGGCTGGCGCTTTCCGGCCAGGCCGATGGCGCCGTGCTGTCCCGCCTGATGCACCACCCCTATCTGGCCGCGCCGCCGCCCAAGTCGCTCGACCGGTTGGATTTTGACCGCGCCTTGCAGGAGGCCGGGATGGCCGCCCTGGCCCCGGCCGATGGCGCCGCCACGCTGGTGGCCTTCGCCGCCATGTGCGTGGCCGCCGGCGCCCGGCACTTTCCCGAAGCGCCCACGCAATGGCTGGTGGGCGGCGGTGGCCGGCGCAATCCGGCGCTGATGCAGGCCCTGGCCGGGGTGCTGGGCAGCCCGGTGCGCCCGGCCGAAACCGTGGGCTGGCAGGGCGACGCGCTGGAGGCCCAGGCCTTTGGCGTGCTGGCGGTGCGGGTGGCGCGGGGCCTGCCGCTGAGCTTCCCCGGCACCACCGGCGTGCCGGCGCCGCAGCCGGGCGGGCGGATTGTGGGCGGACTCTTCTAACCCTCGCCCACCTGCCGCAGCCAGTCGGCCAGGTTGTAATAGGTGGTCACCCGGGTGATCAGCCCGGCTTCCAGGCTGAAGAAGGCCCCGGCCGGCAGGCGGTAGCGCTGGCCATGCGCCGGGGGCAGGCCGTCATCGGCCTGCAGGTAGCTGCCTTCCACCACGAATTCGGCCGCCACGCGGTCCCCCGCCGCCATGATGACCATCTCCACCAGTTGTTCGCGGTAGCACTGGTCCATCCGCGCCAGAAAGGCGGCGAAGGCGGCTTTGCCAGTCTCGCGCGGCCCCTGGTTCACATCATGCGCCACGGTTTCGGCCAGCAGGGCCAGCATGGCCGGGCGGTCTCCGGCGTTGAAGGCGGCGTAATAGCGCCGCACCACCTGCGCGCTGGCGGGTTCCTGGGGCATTGTGCAGGGGGTTCCTTGCCGTGGGGGCATGCTGCCCGGTATGTAGCGCTGCACCGCAGCACCGAAACGCCATAAAATATGCAAAACCCCGCCAACGCCAAACCGCCCAGCTTCCAGGAACTCATCCTGCGGCTGCACAGCTATTGGGCCGCCCAGGGCTGCCTGATTCTGCAACCGTATGACATGGAGGTGGGTGCCGGTACCTTCCACCCCGCCACCACGCTGCGCGCCCTGGGGCCGAAGCCCTGGAAGGCCGCCTATGTGCAGCCCAGCCGCCGCCCGGCCGATGGCCGCTATGGCGAGAACCCCAACCGGCTGCAGCACTACTACCAGTACCAGGTCATCATGAAGCCGAGCCCGCCGGACCCGCAGGCGCTGCTGCTGGGCAGCTACCGGGCCATTGGCATCGACCCCACCCTGCATGATGTGCGCTTTGTGGAGGATGACTGGGAAAGCCCGACGCTGGGCGCCTGGGGCCTGGGCTGGGAAGTGTGGTGCGACGGCATGGAGGTGACGCAGTTCACCTATTTCCAGCAGGTGGGCGGTATTGCCTGTGAAGTGCCAAGCTGCGAACTGACCTACGGCCTGGAACGCCTGGCGATGTACGTGCAGGGCGTGGAGAACGTGTACGACCTGGACTTCAACGGCCAGGGCGTGAGCTACGGCGAAGTGTTCAAGCGCGCCGAGGTTGAATACAGCGCGCACAACTTTGAGCACGCCGACACCGAAAAGCTGTTCCGCCACTTCCGCGACGCCGAGGAAGAATGCGAGGCGCTGCTGAAGCACGGCCTGGCCCTGCCGGCCTATGACCAGTGCATCAAGGCCAGCCACCGCTTCAACCTGCTGGACGCCCGCGGCGCCATCAGCGTGACCGAGCGCGCCAGCTACATCGGCCGGGTGCGCGCACTTGCAAAAGGCTGTTGCGACGCCTGGATTGCCGGGGAGCAACGCTGATGCCCGAGTTGTTGATTGAACTGTTCAGCGAGGAAATTCCGGCCCGCATGCAGGCGCGTGCGGCGGAGGATTTGTGCAAGGCGCTGCACAAGGAACTCGGCGCGTTGATGCCGGAAGCCCCGCGTGGCTTCAGCGGCCCGCGCCGGCTGGCCGTTGTGGGCGAGATGGCCGCCCGCGCCGAAACCGCGCCAAAGGAAGAACGCGGCCCCCGCGTGGGCGCACCGGATGCGGCGCTGGATGGCTTTCTGCGCAAGCACGGCGCCACGCGGGACGCGCTGGTGCAGGAAGGCCAGTTCTGGGTGCTGAAGAAGCCCGGCGAAGTGCTGGAGGCCGCCGACCTGCTGGCCCGCGCGTTGCCCGCCGTGCTGCGCGCCTTCCCCTGGCCGAAATCCATGCGCTGGGGCACCAGCCCCTTCCTGTGGGTGCGGCCGTTGCAGCGCGTGGTGTGCGTGCTGGGCGGCGAAGTGCTGCGCTTTCCCGTGGAACATGGCGTGGTCAGCGGTGACGAAACCGAGGGCCACCGCGTGCTGGCCCCCGGCGCCTTCGCGGTGCGGGACTTTGCCAGCTACCGCGACGGCCTGCGCGAACGCCGCGTGGTGCTGGACGCCGCCGAGCGCATGGCGCTGATCCGCGACGGCGTGGCCGCCCTGGCCGCCGCCGAAGGGCTGGACGTGGTGCCCGATGAAGGCCTGCTGGCCGAAGTCTCCGGCCTGGTGGAATGGCCGGTGCCGCTGCTGGGCAGCATCGACGCCGCCTTCATGGACCTGCCGCCGGAAGTGATGCGCACGACCATGCGCATCAACCAAAAGTACTTCGCCCTGCGCACGAAGGACGGCAAGGCCGCGCCGCGCTTCGCCCTGGTGGCGAACATCACCGCGACCGATGGCGGCAAGGCCCTGGTGGCCGGCAATGAGCGTGTGCTGCGCGCCCGGCTGAGCGATGCGCGCTTCTTCTGGGATTTGGACCGCAAGCAGAAGCTTTCTGCTTTCTTGCCGAAGCTGGATGATGTGGTGTTCCACGCCAAGCTTGGCACGCAGGGGATGCGGGTTGGCAGGCTAACGGAACTTGCTGGCTTCATTGCCGACAAGCTCTACAAGGAGCAAACGACGATCTTCGGTGCGGCCAGAACAGCGGCCAACTGGGCAAAGGCTGACCTTGCGAGCGGCATGGTTGGTGAGTTCCCGGAACTGCAAGGTATCATGGGTGGGTATTACGCCCAGCCTGATGCCATTGAACCGCAGGTGCCGCCGGCCATCCGGGATCACTATCGTCCGCTTGGCCCAACCGACGAAGTGCCGACTGAGCCGGTGACTATCTGCGTGGCCATGGCCGACAAGCTGGACCAGCTGGCCGGCTTCTTCGCCGTGGGCGAAAAGCCCACCGGCAGCGGCGACCCCTACGCGCTGCGCCGCGCCGCGCTGGGCATTATCCGCATTGTGCGGGAAAATGGACTGCGGGTTGGGCTGCGGTCACTTTTCATTCATGCACTGGACTTGGTTGATAGCACCACCACTGCGATGAAAGTGAGAGAAGCCAGCGCAGCAGTTAATGATTTTGAAGCGAAGGTCGGCCGTGAGATCGGCACTTTTCAGAAATATGCGGTCGGGGGAGTGGGTGCTGAAACCCTTGCCTC
>CANFIE010000396.1 GCA_947446625.1 Acetobacteraceae bacterium
AACCAGGATCACGGCTTTGTGTTGCGCGCCTGCCTGCGGCTGCCGGGGTTGGTGGTGCTGCATGACCCGGTGCTGCACCATTTGTGGGAAAGCCTGACGCTCCGCGCCGGCGATTCGGCGGGCTACGAGGCCGTGCTGGGGCAATGCCATGGTGCCGCCGGGCGGCGGGTGGCGCGGTTGCATGCGCTTGGCATTTTCAGCGACGCCATGCGCTACCGCCTGCCACTGCTGCGGCCGGTGCTGGATTCGGCGCGCGGGGTGCTGGTGCACAGCCACTACGCCGCCGGGCGGGTGCGGGCGGCGGGCGGGGCGGTGCCGGTGCGGGTGGTGCCGCATCATGTCTCGCCGCTGGTGCCGGCCTTTGACGGGCTGAGCCAGGCCGCGGCGCAGGCGGCGCTGGGGCTGCCGCAGGACATTCCGGTGCTGCTGGCGCTGGGGCATATTACCCCGGCCAAGCAGGTGCGGGCGGTGCTGCGGGCGCTGGCCGTGTTGCGCGGCCAGGGGGTGGCGTTTCGGTTTGTGCTGGGCGGCGAACTGGGGGCCGAGATGGCTGAGAGCCTGCCCGCGCTGGTGGCCGAATTGGGGCTGGGCGATGTGGTGAGCGTGACCGGCTGGCTGAGCGAGACGGCGTTTTTCACCCATGCGCGGGCGGCGGATTTGCTGATGAATCTGCGCTTTCCCGTGGGTGGGGAAAGCTCGGGCCCCTTGGTACGGGCGCTGGGCATGGGACTGCCGGCGCTGGTGCGGGACTTTGGCCCCGCCGCCGAATGGCCGGATGCGGCGGTGTACAAGCTGGGCTGGGCGCCGGATTTGGTGCCGGCCCTGGCCGGGATGCTCGGCCCGCTATTGGCCGACCGAGCGGCGCTGGCGGCCAAGGGGCGAGTGGCGCGGGCGGTGGCGCGGGCCGGCGCGAGCCTGGCAGGCTCGGCCGCGCATTACCTGGCGGCGATTGCCGACTGGGGCTGAGGGCGCCCCGGCAACCGCCCCAATGGGCCCATCAGTGGGCGATGATCTTCCAGACCACGCTGCCAATGGTGGCAACCATGGCCAGGCCAACGCCGAACAGCGTCAGCCGCAGCAGCACCAGGGCGAAGGCGCCGGCACGCTGGTCGGTGGCATCGGCGCCGGGCATTTTGCGAGCCGCGGGGGAAGCGCTCATGGGCATATCTCTCGCTGGTTGTGAACGTTAATGTTCCGTTCAACTTACTATCTCAGGGCGAGGCATCTGAACAGACGTTTTTTGTATGAAACTTTGTGGGAAGTTTTTATTTTGCGACGATTTAGGCAAGAAAAGTCAAATAATAACAATTCTCTCTATGGTTGTGCTGTTCCGAAAATTACAACAACCCTGCTGCGGTTGTAGGCCTGCCTCGGCTCAAAGCCGCGGCGGCGTGTAGCGCAGCAGGTCGCAGCCGGGCAGCAGCCGGGCCTCCACCAGCCGTTCCATCAGGGCCTCGGCCAGCCGGCGGCCGAGTTCGGGACTGTCCCGGCCGGGGCCGTCATGCTGCCAACTCAGGTCCGCCACCAGGCCATCGGGGAAGGTGGTGACGGTGCCACGCACATCCTGGATCAGCCGGTTGAAGGTCATGCCACCGCGGACCAGTTGCAGCCGGATGATGAGGTCGGGGCGGAATACCCGCATGGCCTCATAGGGGGCGCCGTTCAGCGTGGCAGGGTCCACCAGGTCGCCATCGCCGGAGACGCCGCATTGCCGCGCTGCCTCGGGCCACCAGGCGCGCAGGCCGGCCGAGGTGCCGGGGGCGCGGTCCTGGTCAATGCCGTCGAGCAGCCAGATGCGCTGGACCTTCAGGCTGGGGCGGCTGGCCAAGGCAATCTCGGAGTGTTCCACCGGCGCGGCGCAGGCCAGCAGCAGGAAGGGCAGGATGAGTGACAGCCAGCGCATGCGGGGTTCTCCGTGGTGCGGCACAAGCTAGTGCGGGAAGCGCCTGCGCAGAAGCACCCGCGTGGAATTGACGCCTTGGAAGCGCCGAGCCTAGCCTCGGGCAACAGCGGAGGAGCCAGCCATGTCCGATAGTATCCATATGCGGCACAACGGGCCGCGCATTCGGCTGCAGGAACAGGCCGGCGCGCCTTACGAGACCATTACCGTGGACCGGCTGACGCCAATGATTGGCGCCGAGATTGGCGGCGTGGACCTGGCGCGGCCGACCAACCGGCAGATGGACGAGATTCACCGGGCGCTGGCCGAGCATTGCGTGATCTTCTTCCGCGACCAGCATTTGACCCAGGAGCAGCATTTGGACTTCGGCCGGCAATTCGGCCCGCTGCATCTGCACCCGGCGGCACCGCATGAGCCTGGGCACCCGGAGTTGATGATCATTACCGCCGACAAGGACAGCCCGCGCGCCAATGGCGAGGGCTGGCACAGCGATGTGAGCTGCGACGAGGAGCCGCCGCTGGGCAGCATTCTGTACGTGAAGGAATGCCCGCCGGCCGGGGGCGATACCATCTTCGCCAATATGTACGCAGCCTATGACGCGTTGAGCGACCGGATGAAGACTTATCTGGAAGGCCTGCGGGCGCTGCATGACGGCGAGGATAATTATCGCGGCACATACGCCAACTTTGGTGTGCAGGACAGGAAGACCTATCCGCGGGCGCTGCACCCGGTGGTGCGGACGCATCCGGTGACGGGAAGGAAGGCGCTGTTCGTCAACAAGGGCTTCACCCGGCGGATCATGGATATTCCGGCGGATGAGAGCCTGGGCATTCTGGCCTACCTGTACGAGCACATGGCCAACCCACTGTTCCAGTGCCGCTTCCGCTGGCAGGCCAACAGCATTGCGTTCTGGGATAACCGCTGCGTGCAGCACCGGGCGATGTGGGACTACTGGCCGCATCGGCGCTACGGCAACCGGGTGACGGTGAAGGGCGAGAGGCCGGTTTGATGCTGCGCCTATTGGGCCGGCGCAACGCCTACAATGTGCGCAAGGTGCTGTGGCTGCTGGACGAATTGGGCCTGGAATTCGCCCAGGAGGATTGGGGGCGCGGCCACCGCGACACCAAGGTGCCGGAATTTCTGGCGCTGAACCCGCTGGGCACGGTGCCGGTGCTGGTGGATGGCGAAGCCGTGCTGCGCGAGAGCCATGTGATTCTGCGCTACCTGGCCACCCGCCAGGGCGCCGAGGCGCTGTACCCCACTGCATTGCTGCCGCGGGTGCAGGTGGAGCAATGGCTGGACTGGGTGGCCTATGAGCTGACGCAGCCGATGCGCGGCGCCTATCTGGGTGGCGAGCTGGGGCTGGAGCCGTGGAACAACCCCTGGTTTGTGGCCCAAGGCCGGGCCGAATACGGGGCGAAGATGGCGGTGCTGGACGCCGCGCTGGCGCGGGGCGGGCCGTTTCTGGCCGGGGCGGACTTCACCCTGGCGGATATTCCGGCGGGCTTCGTGGTGCATCGGTGGTTCAGCATGCAGGAGGTGCAGCGCACGCCCTTGCCGGCCTTGGCAGCCTATTATGAGCGACTTTCGGCGCGGCCGGCCTTTCTGCGGCATATTCGCAATGGGCTGCCGTAGCGCCAGCGCCTGATCGGTTGAGGCGGCAACGCCGAAAGCCGTGAATCAGTCGCTCAACAAGCCAGGTTCAGTCCAGCCGCTTCAGCTGGCCGCGCGCCACCATGCCGGCCCATAGCGCGGCATTGGCGCGGAAATAGGCGCCGAAGCCGGCGGCATCCTCCGGAATAGGCTCGGCGGCGGCCTGGCGCAGGCGTTCCTGCACCGCCGGGGCGCGCAGGGCTTGGCGATGCGCGGCCTCCAGCCGGGCCAGGGCTTCGGGCGGCGTGCCGCTGCGGGCGAAGAAGCCAAGCCAGATGCTGAACTCGAAGCCCGGCAGCCCCTGTTCCGCCAGGGTGGGCACCTGCGGCAGAATGGCCGAGCGCGTGGTGGAGGTGATGCCGAGCGCCCGCACCGCGCCGGACTGCACCTGGCCAATGGCCGAGCCCATGCCGTCCATCAGCAAAGTGATGCGCTGGGCGATGAGGTCGGGATAGACCGCGCCGCTGCCGCGATAGGGTACGTGCAGCAACTCAACCCCGGCGGTGGCGGCCAGCAGTTCGCCGGCCAAGTGGC
>CANFIE010000397.1 GCA_947446625.1 Acetobacteraceae bacterium
GGCAATGGCAACATCTTCATCAGCGCCTTTTCGGGCAATGACAGTATTCATGCCGGTTCAGGGCAAATCAGTATCAACGCTGGCGATGGCAACAACAGCATCGTGGCGGATTCCGGCAACAGCACCATTCTGGCCGGCAGCGGCAATGACGCAGTACACTTTGGCTCGGGCCAGGCGATGCTTTCGCTGGGCGGCGGCAACAACAGCGTGTGGGGCGGCAGCGGCAATACCACCGTGCTGGCTGGCGACGGCGACAACCAGATTGCCCTGGGCAGCGGCAGCGCCAGCGTGCAGACCGGCAATGGCAATGACCAGGTAACGCTGGGTGACGGCCAGGCCCTGGTGAACCTGGGCAATGGCAACAACACATTGGTGGCCGGCAGCGGCAGTGCCACAGTGCTGGGCGGCAGCGGCGATGACCAGGTGACGCTGGGCTCGGGCCAGGCCAGCGTGAACCTGGGCGACGGCAACAACGTGGCGGTACTGGGCAGTGGCAATTCCACCGTGCAGGCCGGCGCTGGCAATGATGTGGTGCGCGGCGGCGACGGCCAGCATTTGATCGACACCGGCGCGGGCGATGACAGCATCACCCTGGGCCATGGCAACGCCTCCGTACTGGCCGGCGCCGGCAATGACCAGGTGAGCCTGGGCAATGGCCAGGCCCATGTGGATGCCGGGGCGGGGAATGACACGGTATTCGCAGGTTCGGGCAATGCCACTGTGCTGGGCGGCGACGGCAATGACGAGTTGCACGGCGGCGCCGGCCAGGTGAGCCTGGATGGTGGCGCGGGCGACGATCTGCTGTTCGGTGGGCCAAGCAGCGAGACCCTGACCGGTGGTGCCGGGGGCGACAATTTCCGCTTCAGCAGCGGCGCGGGCTACGATGTGGTGTCTGACTTCAACAAGGGGCTGGACACCCTTTGGATCCAGGATGGGATCAATGGCATGGCCGTGCACAGCGCGGCCGATGTCGCCGCCCATGCCCAACAGGGCTGGAATGGCGTGACCATCTACCTGGGGCAGACCGTGATCACGCTGCAAGGCGTCAGCGCGGCGGACCTGATGGCGCATCCGGACCAGTATTTGAAGCTGTTCTGATCCGGTGGCAGACGGGCCGGCGCCATTCCGCTATGCAGGCGGATGATGAGCGGCCCGAGCATGCCTCCGAACAATCCCCCTCCGCGCCCCAACCCCAAGGTGGCCGCCCTGCGCGATGCCGGCGACGCCGCGCGCGACCAGCGCGACTGGCCGCGGGCGGCAGTGCATTACCGCGCCTATCTGGCACAGGCCGAGCATGACGCGGCCATTTGGGTGCAGTTGGGCCACGCGCTGAAGGAACAGGGGCAACTGGCGGCAGCCGAGGCGCCGTATCGGCGCGCCATTGCCCTGTTGCCCGAGGATGCCGATGCCCGGCTGCAATTGGGCCATTTGTGCAAGCTGCTGGGCCGCACGCAGGAGGCGCTGGAGGCTTATGCCGCCGCGCTGACCCTGGCGCCGCTGGTGGCCGCACATGACGAAATGGTGGCGCTGGGCGATGCCGGGCTGGCGGCGACGCTGATGGCCGAATGGCGCGGCCGGCTGCCCGATGGCGCCGTGCTGCTGGAGGTGACCGACCTGCTGGTCTACCTGCGTGACCACCGGACGGTTTCCGGCATTCAGCGGGTGCAGTTGGGACTGCTGGGCTATGTGCTGGCGCTGCCGGCCGAGGAGCGCGCCGGCTATGCCCTGGTGCGCCGGCGCGGCGAGGATGCCGCGCTGTGGCGGCTGGATATGGGCCGCATGGGGGTGCTGGCGCGCTACCTGGCAGGTGCGGTGGTGGAACGCACCCAACTGGACCATGTGCTGAACGCGCTGGAAGCCGATGCCAGCCCGGTGCAGCCCCGTGCCGGGCAGGTGCTGATGGTGCTGGGTGCCTTCTGGGTAGGGGGCAGCGTGGCGCCGGCCTATGCCGCCGCCAAGGCGGCCGGGGTGAGCATTGGCGCCTATATCTACGACCTGATTCCGCTGACCCACCCGGAGTTCTGCGACGCCACGCTGGTGGCGCAATTCACCCGGTCGCTGGCCGAGGGCGTGGCCTTCTTCGACTTCCTGCTGGCCATTTCGGAACACAGCGCCCAGGCCATGCGCGGCTGGCTGGCGGCGCAGGGGCTGGCGGGCATTCCGGTGCAGGCGGTGCCCCTGGCGCATGATTTCCGCCTGCCCGGCCAGATACTGCCGCCCCCGCCACCACGCTGGCCCGCCGCCATTGCCGAATTGCAGGGCCAGGAATTCGTGCTGTGCGTGGGCACCATCGAGGCGCGGAAGAACCACGCCTACCTGTTCCAGCTGTGGAAGAATTTGCTGGCCGAGGGCCTGGCAATGCCGCGCCTGGTATTAGTGGGGCGGTTTGGCTGGCGCGTGGCGGAGTTGTTCGCGCAGATGCAGGCCACCGGGTTTTTGGCCGGGCATATCGTGGTGCTGCATGACCTGAGCGATGCCGAGTTGGCGCAGCTGTACCGGGGCTGCCTGTTCACCATTTTCCCGAGCTTTGTGGAGGGCTGGGGCCTGCCGGTGGGCGAGAGCCTGAGCCATGGCAAGCTGTGCCTGGCCAGCGAGGGCAGCAGCCTGCCGGAAGTGGGCGGCGCGCTGGTGGACTACATCGACCCGTTGAACCTGCGCAGCGGGCTGGCGGCGGTGCGGCGCTACGTGACCAATCGCCCGGCCCTGGCGGCGCGTGAGGCTGAGATTGCCCGGGGCTTCCGGCATCGGGGCTGGGCCGAGGTGGGGGCCGCGTTCTTTCCGGCGTTGCGCCGGCTTGCCGCCGCGCCGCCGCGCCCGCTGCCCTGGCCAGTGCTCGCCCAGGGCGACGTGTTTCGCCCCGCCGCGCTGGTGGCGGAGGATGCCGCGCCGCTGCCCGGCACCGCGCCGCGGCTGCTGCTGGCCGAGGGCTGGTTACCGCCTTTCCCCTTGGGGGCCGAGGCCGACCCGAAGGCGCCCGCCACCCTGCTGCGCTTCGGCACTGATGCGCCGGTTGGCGCCGAGGTGACGGTGTATCTGCAACTACGGCTGCTAGGCGCGGAACCCGGCTGTGTGGTGCTGGCCAGCCCGGCGCTGGGCCAGGCGCAGCGGCTGGTAGTGGCGCGGCCGCGCGGGCACCGGCTGGTGAACCTGCGGCTTTCGGCGCGGGTGGATGCCAGCGGGCAGGTAGAACTGCGGCTGAGCCTGCCGGTGCTGCCCGGCGCGGCGCGGCGCGAGGCGCCGCCACGGCTGATGCTGCACAGCCTTGCCCACGCCGCCAGCGACGATGCGCTGGCCCGGCTGGCGGTGATGGAAGCGCTGCTGCTGGGGTAGAGCAAACCCCGAACGGGCAGCGTGACTTAGAGCAATATCCGTTCTGATGGAATCATCAGAACGGATTTCTTGCTCTAGTTTCAAATAGTTATAGAGCACGAAATGCGCCCATCAGGGCGCATAGTGCTCTAGGCGAGGTCGACCAGCATGCCCTGCTGGCCATCCAGCAGGCGCTTCAGGTGGAAGCTGACCAGCCCATCGTCACGCGCCTGCCCCAGCAGGGCGGCGAAGGCGCCGAGCGCGTTGGGGTCGGCGCTGTCGGCCAGATTATAGGCTTCGGCATAGGCGGCGGCCAGGGGCGTGGCGGCGCGCGCGGGGTCCAGCGGTTCGAAGGCCGGCAGGGGTTCGCTGCGGCCACGCAGGCGCAGCCGGCCGACGGGGCGCCCGAGGAAGCCCGGTACCGCCGCCACCGTGCCGCTGGCGCAGATGCGGGTGCCGAGCAGCTTGTTGGCGGCCTCCAGCCGGGAGGCGATGTTGATGGTGTCGCCATAGGCTGTGTAGTCGAAGAAGCCACTGCCGCCGAAGCTGCCGACCAGGGCCGGGCCGCTGTGCAGGCCAATGCGCGTGGCCCCCAGCGCCACGCCACGCTGCTGCCAGTCGGCGCGCAGCGCCTCGGCCCGCGCATCCAGCGCCAGGGCACAGGCCACGGCGCGGGCGGCGTGGTCGGGCTGGTCGGCCGGGGCGCCGAACAGCACGTGCATGGCGTCTCCGATGATCTTTATGAGTGTGCCGCCATGGGCGAAGA
>CANFIE010000398.1 GCA_947446625.1 Acetobacteraceae bacterium
CGCCACCATTTGCAGCTACCCGCGCGACAGCGGCGGCCCGATTGCCCTGGGCCTGGCGCTGCCCGAGATGGATGCCGTGACCGCCGAGGTGAATGCCGGCCGGCATGTGACCGTGCCGACCACGGTTGGGTTCTGCATGTATCTGCGGCGGGAGGCGCTGGCGGATGTCGGCGTGTTCGACGCCGAGACCTTCGGTCATGGCTATGGCGAGGAAAACGACTTCTGCTGCCGGGCGCGGCAACGCGGGTGGCAGCACCTGCTGGCCTGCGATGTCTTCGTGTACCACGAAGGTTCGGTGAGCTTTGGTGCCGAGCGGTCTCCGCGGGCCGCCGCCGCGCTGGAGAGCCTGACGCGGCTTTACCCGCATTACCTGCAAACCATTGCCAGCCACGTGGCGCGGGACAGCGTGGGCCCCTACCGGTTCGCGCTGACCGCCGCGCTGTTCCGGCGCTCGGGCCTGCCAACCATCCTGATGGTCAGCCATGACCTGGGGGGCGGGGTGCAGCAGCATATCGAGACGTTGCGCCAGGGCCTGGAGGGGCGGGCCAATTTCCTGGTGCTGGGCCCGGATGCCGGCGGCATCAGGCTTTCCGTGCCGGGGCTGCATGAGCACCCGGTGCTGAAGCTGCCGGCGAACCGGCTGGATGAGTTGGTGGTGGTGCTGCGCTCGGCCGCGGTCAGCCGCGTGCATATTCATCATCTGGCCCGTATGACGGCGGATATCCGCAGCCTGATCCATCGCCTGGCGGTGCCGTTCGACTACACGGTGCACGACTATTTCGCCATTTGCCCGCAGATCAACCTGCTGCCGTGGTCGGCGGGCAGCTATTGCGGCGAACCTGGCCCGGCCACCTGCAATGCCTGCATTGCGGCCAACCCGGCCTACCGCGCCACCGATATCCACGCCTGGCGGCGTGAGCAGGCCTGGCCGTTCCTGGGGGCCGACCGGGTGATTTGCCCGAGCCAGGATGTGCATGACCGGCTGGCGCGCTTTGGGCTGGCCGGGCGCGCCATTGTGCGCCCGCATGAACCGGTGGCGCCGGGGGCCTGGAAGGTGGCGCCGCCGCCACTGGCTGGCGGGCGGTTGCGCGTTGCGCTGCTGGGCAGCCTGGCCAACCACAAGGGCGCGCATGTGGCCGCCGGCGTGGCCATGGCGCTGAACCAGGAGACCACCGAGGTCAGGCTGATTGGCCATACCTTCGACGGCTTTCCGCGCGAGTTGCGTTCGCTGCTGGCTGAGACCGGGAGGTTTTCAACTGCTGAGTTGCCGGGCCTGCTGCGGGACTACCAGCCGCATGTGGTGTGGTTGCCGGCAACCTGGCCCGAGACCTACAGCTTCACGCTCTCCGCCGCGATTGATGCCGGGCTGCCGATCATCGCCTCCGACATTGGGGTGTTCCCTGAGCGCCTGGCCGGGCGGCCACTGACCTGGCTGGTGCCGCCCCATGCCAGCACGGCGGAATGGCTGGCGGCATTCGAGGCGGCGCGGGCCGCGCTGGAGGCGCCTCGGCCCAGCCGGCGCCGCGCAACCAGGGCGGGCGTGGCGGATTTCTATCAGGCGGAATACCTGCCGCCACCCGCGCCGAAGCCGCGCGGCAAAAGCCTGCGGGTGGCGCCAGCCGCCAGGAAGGCTCCGTATACCAGGCTGCGGCGCCCCGGGCGGCTCGCCGTGGTGATCATTCCTGAGCGCCTGGACAATGGGGTGCTCAGCCCCTGCGCCTATATCCGCCTGATCCAGCCCTTTGATCACCCGGCGATTGGCCAGGGGCTGGACCTTGTCATCGCCGATGCGGCGACGGCGCTGGACTATGACGCGGATTGCTTCATCACCCAGCGCTATGCCATGCCCGACCAAGCGGCGGGCGAGGCGCTGGCCACGCATGTGCGCGCCCTGGGGGCCGCGCTGATCTACGATATCGACGACAATCTGCTCGATATTCCGGCCGACCATCCCGAAGCCGAGATGCTGCTGCCCAGGGCGCCGGTGGTGCGCCGGATGTTGGCGCTGGCCGATGCGGTATGGGTCTCCACCCCGGCGCTGGCGGCGGCGCTGCCCGCCTGTGGCGGACCGGTGCGGGTGATTGAGAACGGGCTGGACGAGCGGATATGGTGCGCGGGCGCGCCCCTGCCGCGGCCAAGGCTGGGACCGACGCGGCTGCTGTACATGGGCACCGCCACGCATGATGCGGGGCTGGAGATTGTGGCGCCGGCGCTGGAGCGGTTGGTGCGGGATTTTTCCGGCCAGGTGGAGGTGGACATCATCGGCGTGACGGGCCGGGCGGCGCTGCCGGGCTGGGCCCGGCGGCCGATCATGAGCGAGAATGCGTGGCGCTCCTACCCTGGCTTCGTCAACTGGCTCACCCAGCAGCCGGCCTGGGATATCGGCCTGGCGCCGCTGCCGGCCACGCCGTTCAACCTGGCGAAGTCAGCGCTGAAGACGCTGGACTACGCGGCCTTGAACCTGGCGGTGGTGGCTTCAGACGTGCCGACCTACCACGGCTCTCTGGCTGATGGACCAGGTGGGCTTTTGGTTGAGAATACCACTGCCGGTTGGTACGCCGCGCTGAGTGAACTGGTGCGGGATGCGGCGCGGCGCGGCGCCTTGGCGGCGCGGGCCCATGCCGCGCTGCTGGCTCAGGGTACCCTGGCGCGGCAGGCCGAGGCGCGGTTGCAGGCGCTGTTGCAGGTGCGGCCAGGGCGTGGCGCTGGCTGAGCAGCGGCGCCGGCGCTCAACCCACCCGACGACCGACCTTGGTATTTTCCGAGGGTTTCGCCGCATTCGGCGCGGGCGCATGCCTCTCGCCATGATGCTGTTTCCGCAATCGCCACCGCCGCGCCCGGTGTGGGCTGGTCCCGCATGTTCGGCCTGGCTGAGATAGGCCTGCTTGCCGGCGCGGCGCTGCTGCCGCTGCTGGGGCATTTACGGTGGCTGAAGGACTATCGCCATCTGCTGGCCGGCGGCGGTGCCCTGTTGCTGATCACTGCGCTGTTCCCACGCGCGGGCAACCCGATAGGGCAATACCTGTTCGCGGAAGCCGGCAGCGGGCCGCGCCTGCCGCGTGAGGTGTTCGGCATTACCTGGTGGGTACTGGGCGCCTGGCTGTTGAAGTCGGCGCTGGACCTGGTGCTGCGGCGCACGATCTTTCCCGACAATGACGAGCCGCATGCGCGCCGGCTGTTTGCCGACCTGGCGGCGATGCTGATTTATGTGCTGGCCTTCTTCGGCATGCTTGGCTCGGTGTTCCACCAGCCGGCCTCAACCTTTCTGGCGACCTCTGGCGTGCTGGCGATCATCCTGGGGCTGGCGTTGCAGAATACCCTGGGTGATTTGCTGGCGGGCCTGGCCATCAATATCGAGCGGCCCTTCGCCGCTGGCGACTGGATTGCGGTGGGCGACCAGGCGCTGGGCCAGGTGATCCAGGTGAATTGGCGGGCGACGCGGTTGAAGACCTGGGCGAATGATCTGCTGGTGATACCCAACAGCATTGTCACCAAGGCGGTGGTCACCAATCATTCCCGCCCACGCGGGCCGCACCATTGCGCGTTGCGGGTGAAGGTGGATATCGGCGTGCCGCCACCGCGGGTGATTGCCATGTTGCTCGCGGTTTCGAAGGGCTGTCCGGCCGTGTCGCATGGCACGGTGCCGCTGGCCTATGCCTGCGAATTCTCGGACAGCGTGGTGGTGTATGAACTGGCCTTCTCGATCGACAGCTACGCGGCAACACCAACGGCGCGCTCTGACATGCTGCTGCGCGTGGCGGAGGGGTTTGGTGGCATTGGCGTGCGGATTGGCGCCTCCGCCACCGATATCCGCATTGTGGCCCATGGTGGTTGAGCCGGCTTAGAGCGCTATGCGCCCTGACGGGCGCATTTCGTGCTCTATAACCATTTGAAACTAGAGCAATATCCATTCTGATGATTCCATCAGAATGGATATTGCTCCAGTGCCTTATCCGGCCGCCTCCGCAACCGGGTGCAGGGCTTGGCCGGTGGCGGCAAAGGCTGAGATGTTGGCGATGGTGGTGGCCGCGATGGCGGTGAGTGCCTCGGTGGTGAAGAAGCCC
>CANFIE010000399.1 GCA_947446625.1 Acetobacteraceae bacterium
CCACGGGTTCCAGCCCTAGCGCCATCGCCAGGGTGGTCAGCCGGCGCTCCACGCTTTCCCCGGCAAACACCCCGGAATGCAGCCGCAGCCGCAGCATCAGCCGGTTGCCCCGGCGTTGCAGCGCGGTGCTGTTCAGCAGCGCGGGCGTACCGCCGCACAGGGTATAGGCCAGCCGCAGCGCCGCCCCCAGCGCCTCGGCCCGGGCCAGGGCGCGCTCATCCATCAGGGTGCGGGCGGGCTGCAGAAACTCGGCGGTCGGCGCCGCCTCGTAGCGCAGCGCGGCGCACAGCGCCAGGAAGGCCCGCGCCGGGTGGTCCAGCCCCGCGCCATGCTGCCGCAGCACCCGCAGAAACGCCTGCTCGGCGCGGTATTCCGGGTGGTCGTGGCTGCCGATATCGGACACCAGGCAGGCGGCCTCGCGCAGCACCCGCTCCAGCGGGTCATCCTCGGGGAAAAGCGGGTCGGTCCAGGCCAGCAGGGCGGCGGGCAAATCGGGGTCGCGGCCCCAACCCTGGGCCAACTCGCGGCCGGCTTCCAGCATCGGGTCCTCGGCCCGCACCGCCTCGGTCAGCAGCCGGCTGTACCAGCCCTCGCGCACCCCATTGGCCGAAAACACTACCCGCGCCGCCCCGGTAGCGCGCAACAGCCGGCGCATCACCACGGCGGCGAAGGGCAGGTCCGCCATGCGGCGCGGCGGGGCGCCGGGCATCCGTTCCAGGTTGCGCCGGGACGCCGCCATCAACACCCCGGCCAGGTCGCGGGCTTCCTCTCGGCGCAGGCCGTAGTGGTGCACAATGGCCAGCGGGTAGCCGGTTTGGGCAATATGCATGCGCGCCAGGGCGCGCCAGGCGCCGCCCACTAAATAAAGGTCGCGCCCGGCCCCCTCGGCCAACCAGGGCACCTGGCGCAACTCGGCCTCCACCACCGCTCGGGCGCGGGCGATGTCGCTATTCGAGCGATCCGCCAGCCGGATGGTGCCAATGGGCAGCGAAGCGCTTTCCTGCACCTTGCCATTCACCAGCCGCACCACCTCCAGGCTGCCGCCGCCCAGGTCGCCCAGAATGCCATCGGCGCCGGGGAAGCCCAGCAGCACACCATCGGCGGAGAAATGCGCCTCCTCCACCCCGGTCAAAATCCGCACCGGCACGCCGGGCATGCGTTGTTGCAGTGCGGCTACGAATTCCGGCCCATTGCTGGCGTCACGCACCGCCGCCGTGGCCAGTACCTCCAGCGGCGCGGCATGCATGGCCTGGGCCACGGCGTAGTAGCGTTCCAGCACTGTCAGGGCCGGGCCAATGGCGTCCTGATTCAGCCGTCCGGTTACCTGCAGGCCGCGCCCTAGCCCCAGCACGGCCTTTTCGTTGAAAATGGCCTGCGGGTTGCGGCCATGGCCCTCAAACACCACCAGACGCACGGAATTCGAGCCAAGGTCCACCACGCCGCAACGCCAGGGGCCCTCTGAGGGTGGGTGGCCGGCGGCCCTGGACTGCAGTGCTGTATGCAACGGGTTCAATCCTGCGAGATTCGGTCAGCCCTGGCGCGCTTGGGTGAAGCGCCGCCGGGGCTGTGCAAAGCACTGCCGCGCCCGGAAAGCGAGGGGTTGGTCATGAAATATTCATGTGCCGAGACCGGATGCGCTCCGGCCGGCAGGCGGCGCCAGCTGCCATCGCCCTTCAGCTGCCAGCTTTGCGCCGTGTCCTTCAGGTTAACCACCATGATCTGGTCCAGGATCTGGGCATGTACCGTGGCGTTCTCCACCGGCACCAGGGTTTCCACCCGCCAGTCCATGTTACGCGCCATCCAGTCGGCTGAGGAGATGTAGATCCGCGCCCGGCGGCTGGGCAGCCGGTGGCCATTGCCAAATACAATCACGCGGGAATGTTCCAGGAAGCGCCCGACAATCGACTTCACCCGGATATTCTCGGAAAGCCCGGCAATCCCCGGGCGAAGGCAGCAAATGCCGCGGATGACGCAGTCCACCTTCACTCCGGCCTGGCTGGCCCGGTACAGCGCGTCAATCAGCGTCTCATCCACGAGGCTGTTCATCTTCAGCCAAATCCCCGCCGGCTTGCCCGCCTTGGCGAAGCCCACTTCCTTCTCAATCAGCGCCAGCAGCGTCGGCCGCGTGGTCAGCGGGCTGAAGGCCAAGCCTTCCATGGCCTCGGGCTTGGCATAGCCGGTCATGAAGTTGAACAGCTTGGCGGCGTCGCGGGTCAGCCCCGGGTCGGCGGTGAAGAAGCTGAGGTCGGTGTAGATGCGCGCCGTGATGGGATGGTAGTTGCCGGTGCCGAAATGCGCGTAGCTGCGCAGAATCTGCCCCTCGCGTCGTGCCACCAGGCTCACCTTGGCGTGGGTCTTCAACTCCACGAACCCATACACCACCTGCACCCCGGCGGCTTCCAACTCGCGCGCCAGGGCAATGTTGCGCTCTTCGTCGAAGCGCGCCTTCAGTTCAACCATGGCGGTCACGGATTTGCCGGCCTCGGCCGCCTCGATCAGCGCCTTGGCGATCGGGCTGTCCCGCGTGGTACGGTACAGCGTCTGCTTGATGGCGACCACATTGGGGTCCCGTGCCGCCTGCCGCAGGAACTGCACCACCACGTCAAAGCTCTCATACGGGTGGTGCACCACAATATCCTTGGCGCGAATGGCGGCAAAGCAGTCCCCGCCATAGTCCAGGATGCGTTCGGGGAAGCGCGGCGTGTAGGGCGTAAACAGCAGGTCGGGCCGGTCATCCACAATCAGCTGCTTCACATCCACCACGCCCAGCACGCCATCCACGGCAAAGGTGGACCCACCCTCGGCATCCAGTTCGCGGGTCACGAACTCCACCATGTCGGCGGGCATCCGGGCATCCACCGCCAGCCGGATGGCGCGGCCGCGGCGCCGGCGCTTCAGCGCCGTCTCGTAGCTGCGCACCAGATCCTCGGCTTCTTCCTCAAACTCCACCCCGGTATCGCGAATTAGCCGGAACTGGCCGATTTCGGCCGGCAAAAAGCCCGGGAACAGCCGGTTGAGGAACAGCCCGATCAAATCCTCCAGCAGCAGGAAGCGAATGGCGTTCTGGTCATTGGCCTGGGCGGTGATGCCGGGCAGCCGGATGAAGCGTTCGATTTGCGGTGGCACCGGCAGCAGCGCCCGCATGGTGCCGCCATCCTCCTCGCGCACCAGCTTCAGCACCAGGCACAGCGCCAGGTTGGGAATGAAGGGGAAGGGGTGCGCCGGGTCCACCGCCAGCGGGGTCAGCACCGGGAAGACCCGTTCCATGAAGTAGTCGGCCAGCCATTCGCGGTCGGCCTCGGTCAGTTCGGCCGGCTCCACCACCATCAGCCCGGCGCCCCGCAGCGCCACGCACAGCTCGCGCCAGCTGCGCTGCTGCTCGAACAGCAGGTCCTGGGCGCGGTTGTGAATGGCGGCCAGCTGCTGGCTTGCGGTCAGGCCATCGGGCGAGACATGGCCGATCCCGGCCCGCTCCTGGCCAATCAGGCCGGCCACCCGCACGGAATAGAACTCATCCAGGTTGGATGCCGAGATGGAGATGAAGCGCAGCCGCTCCAGCAGCGGGTGCCGCGGATTGGCGGCTTCCTCAAGCACGCGCGTGTTGAAATCCAGCCAGGAAAGCTCCCGGTTGATGAAGCGGGCCGGGCTGTCCGGGGCGATGGCGGGCGAAGCTGCGGTGGCGGTCATGCCGCGAACCTACAGCAGAGTGCCTGTAGCCGGCGAGGCCGAGGCACGCTCGGTCACATAATCGTCTTCCGGCGCCAGCAGCGGGCCCAGGCAGGCCAGGGCCAGCGGCCGGGTGATGCGCCCGCCATCGGCAAGGCTTGCGCGGTCCAGCCGGGCGGCGGCCTCGGCCACGGCCTGGGCTTCGCGCGGCAGCCGGGCCAGCAGCCAGGCGACAAAGGCCGGGCTGGTGCGCAATTGCCGGTCGGCGAAGTGCTTTTGCAGCAGTGCCTGCAACAAGGCGTCGCTCGGTGGCGAAATCTCCACCGCCGTGGTGGCGCGCAGCCGGCTGGTCAGGTCCGCCAGGGTCAGCGGCCAGCGGCTGGGTGGG
>CANFIE010000400.1 GCA_947446625.1 Acetobacteraceae bacterium
ACATGCGCCAGGGCCTCGTCGCCGCCCTCGGCGCGCAGGGTTACGTCGCCATAGGCCAGGGTGCGGCCGCGTTTGTGTACCCGTGCCTCGGCCAGCACCGGGCGCGGCGGCACCCGGCGCAGGAAGGTGATGCTGAGGTTGCTGGTCAGGCTCTCATCCCGGCCCTCGGTCAGCGAGAGCAGGGCGCACCACATGGCGGCGTCGGCAAGGCCCATCAGCGCGGGGCCGGAGATGACGCCACCTGGCCGCAGCAGCTTTTCGGCATAGGGCATGCGCAGCAGCGCCACGCCCTCGGCGGCGGCGAGCACGGTGACGCCCCAGTCGGCGGTCAGCGGCACCCCGGCGCGCATGATGCGTTCGATGCGGGCGGTGAATTCGGTTTGGCTCATCTTGGCGCCGTAGCAGAGCCCCAGCCGGTTGCGAAGCCGGCCGGCTTGCGGTTCCCTGGGCTTTCATCCCGGAGGCCACCGCCATGCACGCCCACCCGACCAGCGGCCCCCTTGCCGGCAAGATTGCCTATGTGACCGGCGGCAGCCGGGGCATCGGCCGCGCCATTGCGCTGGCCTTCGCTGAAGCCGGGGCGGATATCGCCATCTGCACGCTGGATGATGCCGAGAACGCCGCCACGCTGGTGCAGGCGGTAACCGCCCGGGGGCGCCGGGCCTTTTCCTTCAACGCCGATGTGGCCGAGATTGCCGCCACCCGCGCCTTTGCCGCCGCCGCCGAGGCTGAACTCGGCCCCTGCGATATTCTGGTGAACAATGCCGGCATCAACCTGCGCGGCGCCTTTGAGGATGTGACCGAGCAGACCTATGACCGCATGATCGATGTACATGTGAAGGGCATGTTCTTCATGGCCCAGCATGTGTACGCCGGCATGGCGGCGCGCGGCGGCGGCAAGATCATCAACCTCTGCTCGCAGCTGGTGTTCAAGGGTGGGGTGAACATCACGCCCTACATCACCGCCAAGGGCGCCATCCTTGGCTTCACCCGCGCCCTGGCCTGGGAAGGTGCGCCCAAGGGCATTCTGGTGAACGCCATCGCACCAGGGCCGATCGACACCGACCTGACCCGCAATCGTGGCCCCGAATGGCAGGCGATGATGGCCAACCAGCTGCTGGTGGGCCGCATGGGCCGGGTGGAGGATATTGCCGCCACCGCGCTGTTGCTGGCCGGGCCGGGCGGCGATTTCTACGTCGGCGCCTGCCTGTCGCCGAATGGTGGGGACGTGATGGTATGAGCAGCTACCGCTGCCGCCCGATGCTGCGGGCGGAACTGGATGTGGCGCTGGGCTGGGCCGCCGCCGAGGGCTGGAACCCCGGCGCGCAGGATGCCGAAGCCTTCTGGGCCGCCGACCCCGGTGGCTTCTGGCTGGGCGAGCGTGATGGCCAGCCGGTGGCCAGCATCAGCGTGGTGCGCTACGGCGCCGATTACGGCTTTCTGGGCTGCTACATCGTGCGGCCGGAACTGCGCGGCAGCGGGCTGGGCCTGCAACTGTGGCAGGCCGGCATGGGCTATCTGGCTGGCCGCTGCGTCGGGCTGGATGGCGTGGTGGCGCAGCAGGCCAACTATCGCAAATCCGGCTTCACCCTGGCGCATCGCAACATTCGCTACAGCCTGGCCGCCGGCCCGCGCCCGGCCGCGCCGCCGCCCGGCCTGGTGGTGCCCGCCGCCACGCTGCCCTTTGCCGAGATTGCGGCGCTGGACCGGCAATGCTTCCCCACGGCGCGGGAAGCGTTTTTGCGCCCCTGGCTGAGCCTGCCCGGCCATACCGCCCTGGCGGTGGTGCGGGATGGCCGGCTGGCGGGGTACGGCGTGGTGCGGCCATGCCCGGCCGGCGGCAAGATCGGCCCGCTGTTTGCTGATGACGAAGCCACCGCCCAGACCCTGTTCGCCGCCCTGCTGGCCGCCGCCCCGCCGGGCGAGGTGTTTCTGGACGTGGCGGAACCGCACCGCGCCGCCGTGGCCATGGCCGAGGCCGCCGGCATGACCCCGGTGTTCGAGACCGCCCGCATGTACAATGCGCAACCGCCCGCCATGGCCGCCGGCAAGGTATGGGGGATTACAAGCTTCGAGCTGGGCTGATGTTTCACCCGGCCCTGAAAGGCCACCCCATGCCGAAACAGGCCCTGACCCTGCTGGCCCTTGCCGCCGCCTTGGCCGGCTGCGCGCTGGAACAGCCCCCCACCCGCGCGGTCGGCTCCACCCCCATTGGCACCAGCGCCACCGGCGGCGCCACGCTCACCAGCCAGGGCGCCATGGATATCAACCGCGAATACTACACCGGCGCCGACCCCAATTTTCCACGCGGCATGGGCGCCGGTTCGCGCGGGCGGCGCTGAGGTTAACCCGGTAGCGCCGCCCGGCTCTGCCTGCCATAGTCGCCCCCAGGGAGAAAATCCGCCGGCCGCACTTAATCGGGAGACGATTGGTGATGTTGTTGCGCGCCCTGGCCCTGGCGGCCGCCCTGCTTCTGCCCCCGGTGGCCGAGGCGCAGACCCGCTGGACAATGGCCACGCCTTATCCGGAAACCAACTACCATACCCAGGCCATTCGCGGCCTGATCACCGAGGTTGAGGCCGCCAGCCGCGGCACGCTCGGCATCACCCTGCACAACAATGGCAGCCTGCTGCCCATGGCGCAGATCAAGCGCGGCGTGCAGACCGGCCAGGCGCAGATGGGCGAGATTCTGCTCGGTGCCTATGGCAATGAGGACCCGCTGTTCGAGATGGATTTCATCCCCTTCCTGGCCGACACCTGGGAGAAGATGGACCGCTTCAATCAGGTTACCATTCCGGCGCTGGAAGCCCGTTTTGCCCGGCAAGGGCTGACGCTGCTGTATGTGGCCAGCTGGCCGTCGCAGGCCTTCTACAGCAAGACCGAATTGCGCACGGTGGAAGACCTGCGCGGCGCCCGCTTCCGCAGCCAAAGCCCCATCATTGCCCGCATGGCGGAATTGCTGAGCGCCACCCCCATTACCGTGCAGGCCGCCGATGTGCCCCAGGCCTTCGCCACCGGCATTACCAACGCCATGATCACCAGCGCGCAGACCGGCGTGGACAGCGCGGCCTGGGATTACTGCCGCTACGTGTATGAGGTTGGCTTCACCCTGACCCGCAACGCGGTGTTCGTGAACACCCGGGCCTTCCAGGCGCTGACGCCGGAAATGCAGCAGGCCTTCCGCACCGCCGCCGTCTCGGCTGCCGCCCGCGCCAAGGCCGGCGCCCAGGAAAGCGAGACGGTGATGATGAACCGCCTGCGCAGCCAGGGCATGAATGTGGCCCCGGCCCCCGCCGCCCTGCTGACCGGCCTGCGCCGGATTGGCGACATGCAGCGCGAGGAATGGGCCCAGAAGGCCGGCCCGGATGGCCGCGCGTTGCTGGACCGTTACCTGGCCATGGTGCGCTAACTTTCGCCCCTGGGTTTAACCTGCCACAACCTTCCCGCGCGGTCGCCTTGGCCGCCGGGAGGGCGCGGCCTTGGGTTTCTTCATGTCGGCCCGGGATATTGGCCTGTTCCTGCAAAGCGCCCGCACCGATACCCGGATTGCCCGGCTGCGGGACGAGCATGGCGCCGCCGCCGCGCTGGAAAGCGTTTATGCCGCCTCGCCGGACCCCTGGGCCTCGGGCGCGCCGCAATACCGCTACCAGCGCCGCAAGTATGAGGTGTTGGCCGGGCTGCTGCCCGACCGCCGGTTTGAGCATGCGCTGGACCTGGGCTGCGGCCTGGGCCTGCTGAGCCGCCATTTGGCCGGCCGGGCCGAGCAGGTGCTGGGGGTGGATATTGCCCCCTCGGCTTTGGTTGAAGCTGCCCGCCGCAGCGCCGACCTGCCGAATGTGGACTACGCTTGCCACGATGTGCTGGCCCTGCCGGAAAACCTGGACGGGTGCTTCGATCTCGTGACCGTGGCCGACGTGCTATATTACCTTTCGCCCATGGATGACCGGGTGCTGAAGGCCATGGCCCAGCGCGTGGCCCGGCTGCTGAAGCCGGGCGGGGTGTGCCTGCTGGCCAACCACTACTTCTTCCGGGCAGACCCCGACAGCCGGGCC
>CANFIE010000401.1 GCA_947446625.1 Acetobacteraceae bacterium
GCGACCACGTTAAGCAGCGTGGACTTGCCGCAGCCGCTATGGCCAATCACGGCCACGTATTCGCCTCGCTCAATCTTCAGGTCAATCTCGCGCAGCACCGGCACAGGCGCCTTGGGGAAGGCCACGGTCAGCCGGGTGATATCGAGGAAGGGGTGCATCTGCGTATCTCCTCAGCTTGCCTGGGTGCCACGGGTGGCGATGCGGCCGGCCAGCGCCACGGCCTTGTCGAGCATGAAGCCCACCAGGCCGACATAGATCAGTGCCACGATAATGTCGGACAGGTTGGAGCTGTTCCACGCATCCCAGATGAAGAAGCCAATGCCGACACCACCGATCAGCATCTCGGCCGCGATGATGGCCAGCCAACTGAGACCAATGCCGATCTTCAATCCAGTGAAGATGTAGGGCGCCGCCGCCGGCAGCACGATCTTCCAGAAGAACTTGGGCCCACGCAGCCGGATGACGGCGGCGACGTTGCGATAATCCTGCGGCACGTTCAGCACGCCCACGGCGGTATTGATGATGACCGGCCAGATGGCGGTGATGAAGATGACAAAGATCGCCGAGGGCTGCGCCTCACGGAAGGCCGCGAGCGACAACGGCAGCCAGGCCAGCGGTGGCACGGTGCGCAGCACCTGGAAAATCGGGTCCAGCCCGCGCATCGCGAAAGGCGAGGTGCCGATGAGCAGACCAAGCCCAATGCCAACAACGGCAGAAAGCGTGAAGCCCAGCGCCACGCGTTGCAGGCTGGCCAGCAAATGCCAGAACAACCCCTTGTCCAATCCGCCGCGGTCGAAGAACGGATCAACAATCAGGTCATGCGCATCCACCCACACCTTGGAAGGTGGTGGCAACGTGGCTGCTGGCCCGCTGGCCAGGTATTCCCAGGCCACGCCCAGCAGCGCCAACACCAGCAATGGCGGCACCACCTGTGCTATGATGGGTATGATGCGCGAAGGCGTAGGCAGCGCCGCATAGGCCGGACGCGACACTACGGCAGGCTCCGCCGCCGGCTTGGTGGAAACGGCGTTCATCTTCAGGCTCCTGCCAGCTTCTTGATGGCCAGCGACGCCAGGTAGGCGGCGGGGTTAGCGGGGTCGAAGACCTTGCCGTCGAAGAATGTCTCGGTGCCACGGCTGGTGCCACGCGGGGTCTCGCTGGCCGGCACGCCGGCACGCTCGGCGGCGGCGCGCCAAATGCCTTCCTTGTTCACCTCGCCAATCAGTTTCGCCGTGTCGATATCCTGCGGCAGCACGCCCCAGCGGATATCCTCGGTCAGGAACCAGAGTTCGTGGCTGCGGAACGGGTAGCTGGCATGGTCGCGGAAGTACTTCATCAGCAGCGGGCTGTTCTCAACCTTGCGGCCATCGCCGTAGTCGATATTGCCCATGGCGCGCGGCAGAATGTCGGCCACCGGCACGTTGAACCAGGCGCGGCGCCCGATGATGGCGCACATCTCGGCCTTGTTCGCCGGCACGTCGCACCAGCGCTGCGCCTCAATCACGGCCGCGGTAATCGCTTCCGCCGCCTTGGGGTGTGCCGCCACCCATGCGCCGCGCATCGCCAGGCTCTTTTCAGGGTGGTCGCGCCACAACTCGCCCGTGGTCAGTGCCGAGTAGCCCAGGCGCTGGTTCACCAACTGGTCATTCCATGGCTCGCCCACGCAGAAGGCATCCATGGTGCCTACCTTCATGTTGGCCACCATCTGCGGCGGCGGCACCACAATGGTCTGCACATCCTTGTCGGGGTCGATGCCGCCAGCAGCCAGCCAGTAACGGATCCAAAGGTCATGGGTGCCGCCCCGGAAGGTCATGGCTACCTTGCTTTCCTGGGTGAACACCCGCTTCAGCGGGCTGCTGTCCAGCTTCGCGCCCAGGGCCTTGTGCTTCTCAGCCACGCTGATCGCCTGGCCGTTGGTGTTCAGCCGCGCCAGAATGGCCATCGGCACCGGCTGGCTGTTCTGGGTAATGCGGCCAGTGTGCATCAGGTAGGGCATCGGCGTCAGGATATGCGCGCCATCAATGCCTCCACGCTCACCGCCCAGCACCAGGTTGTCGCGCGTGGCACCCCAACTGGCCTGTTTGCTCACCTCAACCTCGGGCATGCCGTACTTGGCGAACAGGCCCTTCTCCTTGGCGATGATCAGCGCCGCCGCATCGGTCAGCGCGATGTATCCCAGCGTGGCCTTGGTCACCTCGGGGGCGGTGGCACCCTGCGCAAAGGCGCCACGCGGCGTGGCGGCCCGGGCAGCGGCGAAGATGGCGGCGGTGGCGGCAAGCGCCTGGCGACGGGTCGTGTTCATTGGCCAAAAATCTCCGGCAAATCGTCAGGGATGGGGGGAGCGGCAAAGGGTTCGGCTTCACGCAGGCGGTTGGCGGCGGCGCGCCACAAGGCGTCCTGCCAGGGCGCCAGCGCGTCGGCATCAGTGACGTAGGGCGGCACATGCCCCCAGTGGCGCATCTGCCGCAGCCACCAGGCGGCCTGCTCACGGCGCGGCAGCGTTGCGCCACGGAAGCGCAGCGGGTTGCGCAACTCGGTATCCATGGCCCGGCCGGCAAAAGCGGCGGCGATGCTCTCCACGCTCAAGCCCGGGAAGGCGCGCTTGCGCAGAATCTTCACTGCCTCGGGGTGGTTGTCGGGGTCATCCAGCCAGCGGGCGGCGGCGATCACGGCGGCGGTGGCGGCGGCGGCCGGCTCAGGCTCGCGCTCCACATAGTCCGTGCGAATGGCCAGCAGCTTCTCCGGGTGGTTCGGCCAAATGTCGCCTGTGGCCAGGGCAATGCGCCCGGCGCCCAGCATGGCGGCATGCGTGCCCCAGGGCTCGCCGGCGCAGAAGCCGTCGATCACCCCGTCCTTCAGCATGCCGGCCACCAGCGGCGGCGGCACCACCAGCAGGCGCAGGTCGCGATCGGGGTCCAGCCCACCCTTGGCCAGCCAGTAGCGCAGCAGGTAGTTGTGCGAGGAATAGGGAAACACCACTGCCATCTTCACTTCCGGCGCGCCGCGCCCCTGGCGACGGCGAATGGCGGCGGCGAAGGCAGTGGCCGAAAGCGGGTGGCGGAAGGGGCCAATCTCATCGGCCAGCGCCTGGGAAACGGTGATGGTGTTGCCATTCACCGCCAGGCCGGCCGCCACCGTCACCTGCGCCTTCACACCATCCAGCCCGGCGGCCAGCGCAATGGGCATGGGTCCCAACAGATGCGCCGCATCCAGCGCCCCGAAGGCCAGCTTGTCACGCAGCGCAGCCCAGCCCGGCTCGGCGGAAATGGCCACCCGCAGGCCCACGCTGTCGAACAGCCCCAGCGCCTCGGCCACCAGGAGGGGCGCGGCGTCGGTCAGTGGCACGAAGCCAAGCCGCAAGGTGCGCAACCCTGGGCCGGCACGGCGCGTGGCAGAACGGGCAGGAACGGAGATATGGGCGTTCAAGCGCAACTCCCACGGTCATGAGACCGAGGTTGCGGGCCGCCCTTGGACCGCGGAATGGGATGCGCCCTGATGGCTGGTTCCATCATTGGAACCAGCAGCGCTGTTGCAATGCAGCAGGAATCCTACTGGCGGATCAAGTCGAATTTTGCGCGCATTCAGAGCAATTTCTCAGGATGATTCCTGAAAAGGCGTTATTTTGCGCTCTCTGCCAGCTTTGCGTGCAAAATGTCGGCCGCCACCAGGGTCAGCTTGCGCCCCTGATCCATCGCCATGCGCCGCAGCTTCTTGTAAGCCTCGGGTTCGGTCAGCTTGTGGCGCAGCATCAGCGCCTGCTTGGCCTGATCAATTGCCTGCTTGTCAGCCAGGCTCTGCCGCGCCTCAGCCAATTCGCGGGTCAGCGCCTGGTGCGCCCGCCAGCGGCGAATCGCTACCTCAATCACCGGGCGCACCCGGGCTGGCGCCAGCCCTTCCACCACATAGGCAGCCACGCCAGCTTCCAGCGCAGCCTCAATCTGGTCGGGGTCGCCCTTTTCGGCAAACAGCACCACCGGGCGGGGCTCATCCCGGTGCAGGGCGCGCATGCCTTCCAGTGCATCGCGGGAAGGATCGTCCAGGTCGCACACA
>CANFIE010000402.1 GCA_947446625.1 Acetobacteraceae bacterium
GGCAGGGTGGCGCCGGGGGCCATGCGCATCAGCACCGTCATGGTGCCGGCTTCCTTGTCCATCGCCAGGGTCTTGTATTCCACCCCGGGGAAAATGGCGTTTTCCCAGGGCAGGTCATTCACCGCCACAAACCGAGAGGCCATTGCGTCCAGCCCGGCATGCTGCGGGGCATTGGGGGTGAAGGCGGGCATGGATCATCCTCCGGGCTTTGTTCTGCCGGCAGCCTAAACCGGCGCCGCGCCGCCGCGCTACGGCATCAGGCTGCGCTGGCGCAGAAACGCCTCGGCCAGCGGGCCCCAGGTTTCGCTGCCATTCTGGCCGAAGAACAGGCCATGGCCGTCGCGCCCCCAAGGGCCAAGCTGGTGCAACTCGGCCAGGCCGCCGGCGCCGGTATAGGCCCGATGCATGGCATGGGCGATGGCGGGGGCGAAGTAGCTGTCATTCTCGGTATAAACCCACAGCGTGGGCAGCCGGGCGGTGGTGCCGAAGCGGCCGGCATCGCTGGCCAGCTTGTCGGGCCGGCAATTGGTGTTGGGGCCGTTGCTCCAGCCGCCCCGTCCACCGGCCATGCTGATGACAGCGCCCACCCCCTCGGGGTTCTGGCCGGAAAGCCCCAGCGCGGCCCAGCCCCCGGCGCTTTGCCCCACCACCACGGCGGGGCGGCTGGCATCCACTGCCGGCAGGGCGCGGGCATAGGCCAGGGCGCCGGCAATGTCGCGGGCGCCTTCCTGGCCGCTGGCAAAGTAGTCGGCGCCCGGGCAGGAGCTGCCTTCCACATAGGCGCCGCCGCTGGCGCCATAGCCGCGGCGCAGCGGCGCGCCCACGGCAAAGCCACGGGTCAGGAACCAGCGCGCCGCCTCGCTTTCACAGCGGGTGGGCACAAAGCCGGCACGGTCGGCGCTGTTGGGCGGAGAGCCATGGTTGATCAGCACCAGCGGCGCCGCTTCCACTCCTTCGGGCCGGCACAGCCGCATGCGAATCAGCCGGGTGGCGCCATTGGCGGCCAGCACCGGCACCTGGTGGGTTTGTTCGCGCCAGCGACCGGTGGCCGGGCCCATGGCGCCGCCGCGCTGGGCGCCGGGCGTGGTGGCGGGGGTGGCATCGGGCGGGGCGCCCGGCCCGCCTTCGGCACAGGCCGCGAGCAGAAGGGTGAGTCCAGCCAGCAGCCCGCGCCAATGCATGTGCCTATCCCCTGTCCCGCATCAGCCGGGCCTTGTCGCGTTGCCAGTCTCGGGCCGCGATGGCCTGGCGCTTGTCGTGCTTCTTCTTGCCCTCGGCCAGGCCAAGCTGAATCTTGGCCATGCCGCGTTCATTGAAGTGGATGTCGAGCGGCACCAGCGTGGCGCCGTCGCGGTCGATGGCGCTGATCAGTTCGCGCATCTGCTTGCGGTGCAGCAGCAGCTTGCGCGGCCGGCGCGGCTCAAACTTGGCCACATGGCTGCCGGCCTGCCATTCCGGAATGTAGCAGTTCAGCAGGAACAACTCGCCATCACGCTCGGCGGCGTAGGATTCCTGCAAGGTCGCACGGCCGGAGCGGAGGGATTTCACCTCCGGCCCCACCAGCATGATGCCGGCCTCCACCGTGTCGCCGATCTTGTAGTCGTAGCGCGCCTTGCGATTCTGCGAGGCGATGCCCGTGGTGATCAGCGACTTCTTTTTTTCAGCTTTGGCCATAAGGGGTCAGTTCAAAATTCCCGCGCTGGTCATGGCGGCGCGCACCCGGTCCTTGCTCGCGGCCGAGATCGGCGCCAGCGGCAGCCGGCAATACTCGGTGCCACGGCCCAGCAGGCTGGCAGCGTACTTCACCGGCCCCGGCGAGGTCTCGCAGAACATGGCATCATGCAGCGGCACCAGCCGGTCCTGGATCGCCTCGGCCTCGGCATGGCGGCCCTCGCGCCAGGCCTTCTGCATCTCGGCGCATAGCCGCGGCGCCACATTGGCGGTCACGCTGATGCAGCCGGTGCCGCCCGAGGCGTTGAAGGCCAGGGCGGTATGGTCCTCGCCGCTCAGCTGGATGAAAGCGCCGCCGGCCGCCGCCTTGGTGTGCAGCGGGCGGGTCAGGTTGGCGGTGGCATCCTTGATGCCGACGATGTTGCGGTGCTTGGCCAGCCGCGCCACCGTCTCCACCGAGATGTCCACCACGGTGCGCGCCGGCACGTTGTAGAGGAACAGCGGCAGTTCGGCGGCATCGGCGATGGCGGTGAAGTGCAGGAACAGCCCTTCCTGCGTAGGCTTGTTATAGTAGGGCGCCACCACCAGCGTGGCATCGGCGCCCACCTGCTTGGCATGGCGGGCAAAGTCGATCGCCTCGGCCGTGCTGTTGCTGCCGGCGCCGGCGATCACCGCCACACGGCGGGCGGCCACCTCGACACACATCTCCACCACGCGCTTGTGCTCGGCATGGGAAAGCGTCGGCGATTCACCCGTGGTGCCCACCGGGATCAACCCCTCGGTGCCTTCGGCAATCTGCCATTCCACCAAATCGCAGAACGCTTTCTCATCCACGGACCCGTCGGCACGCATCGGCGTGATCAGCGCGACCATCGAACCCTTGAACATGACTGGCTTTCCCTTTTCCGGGCTTCGGAACAGGCAAAGCTAATGCCGGGAAGGAGGCGCGACAAGCCCGCCCGGCTTGGGCTATGAAGCAAAGCCATGCGCCGCCGAATCCTGCTCTCCCTGCCCTTCCTGCCGCTGGCAGCCCCCGCCGGGGCGCAGCCTGCCCGCCAAGGCAGCGCGGCCGGCGGCGCGGTGGACGCACGCGCCGCCGGCCGCAACGCCCTGGCCCATGCCAATGCCGGCCGCTGGCGCGAGGCCGAGGCGGCGGCAGCGCATGCCGACCCGCTGGTGGCCAAGATTGTGGCCTGGATGCATCTGCAACTGGCCGGCGGCGGCACCGCCTGGGAGGTGGCGAGCTTCGTGCTCGACAATCCGGACTGGCCCTTGCAGGACCTATTGGCCCGCCGCGCCGAGGAAGCGCTGGAAACCTCGCCGGATGATGACCTGGCGTTGCGCTTCTTCGCCCGGCGGCCGGCCCGCACCCTGGATGGTTTCCAGCGCCATGCCGACGCCCTGCGCCGCGCCAACAAGCCGGCCGAGGCCGATGCCCTGCTGGCCCGCGGTTGGGCCGAGGCCGCCGCCGACCCCAATGCCGAGCCGGGCTACCTGGAACGCAACGGCGCCCTGCTGAATGCCGGGCACCACTACCAGCGCTTCAACCGGCTGACCTTGCCCCGAGAGGTAGGTTCCGCCTGGCGCCTGCTGCCGCTGCTGCCCGGCGACCGCCAGGCCAGCGCCGCCGCCCGCATTGCCTATGCCGCCGATCGCGCCGAGGCCGAGGAACTGGCCGGCGCGCCGCATGATGCCGGGCTGGCGATGTATCGGGCGCGCTGGCTGCGCCGCCGCAACCGCGATACCGAGGCCTATGACGCGCTGAAGGCCGGCGAGGGTGATCAGGCCGCCCTGCCCGCCCCCCTGGCCCGCGCGGTGTGGGAGGAACGCCAGGTGCTGGCGCGCAAGCTGCTGCGCCTGAACGACGCCCAGGCCGCCTATGCCGTGGCCGCCAACCATGGCCAGGCGGCGCCTACCGAACAGCACCAGGAAGCCGAGTTCCTGGCCGGCTTCATCGCCCTGCGCCGGCTGGAGCAACCGGCCAAGGCGGCGCAGCATTTCCGCAAGCTGGCCGAGCAGAGCCGCAGCGTCATCACCCGCGCCCGCAGCGCCTATTGGCAGGGCCGCGCCGCCCAGGCCGCCGGCGACAACGCCAAGGCGCGGGAGCACTACACCGCCGGCGCCGCACTACCCTTGGCGTTTTATGGCCAGCTTTCCGCCATTGCGCTGGGGGTGAATGGCGCCGCGCTGTCGCAGCGCATCGCCCAGGCCGCCCCGCCCCTGGCCAGCACCGCCGAGGCCCGCGCCCTGGAACGCCGCGAATTGGCCCGCGTGGTGCTGCTGCTGTCGGAGCTGGGCGACAATCGTCGTACCCGCACCTTTTTGCTGCGGCTGGAGGAGTTGGCCGAGACCCCCGGCGAAAAGGCCCTGGTCGCCC
>CANFIE010000403.1 GCA_947446625.1 Acetobacteraceae bacterium
GACATTCGGCAACGGGATGCCGCCGGCGAGGGATTTTATGCGTCCAGGAAGGAAGTAACCCCTGCCAATGCTGCTGCATTGGCGCGGTTGCTGGCGTTGCTGGCGCGGAAAAACCCGCCGGTCACGCCCGCACACGGCAACGCCATCAACCGCTCGGCGGCAAGGCCAGCCGGAAGCAAGTTGGCAGCATCCCAGGCGCAACGCTTGCGGCGATGATGCTGTGCTGGCTAACCTCAGGCATGCCCACATATACGCCGCCCCCCTGGACCAGCCGCTTTGGCGTTACGCTGGAGGGGCGGGAGAGCCTGGCCGAGATTGCCGTGCTGGCGCGGGCCGCCGAAGCGGGCGGGGCCGGCACCTTCTGGGTGGCCAGCCACCTGTTTCTCCGAGACCCCATCACCATGGCGCTGGTGGTGCTGGGCGCTACCACCCGGCTGCGCGTGGCGCTGATGGCAATGAGCCCCTACGCCATGCACCCTGTGCACTTGGCCATGGCTGCGGCCACGCTGGCGGAATTGCATCCGGGCCGTGTGGTGCTGTGCCTGGGTGCCGGCGCGCCGGCAGACCGAGAGGCAGCAGGCATTGCCGCGCCACAACCGGCCAAGGCACTGCGTGAGGCGCTGTTGCTGTGCCGCGGCCTGCTGGCTGGCGAGGCGGTGAAGCTGGATGGCGATGTGTTTCGTACGCCAGGCCAGCGCAGCCTGGTGGGTGGTGCGGCGGCGGTGCCGGTGGTGCTGGCGGCAACCCGGCCCGCCATGCTGCGCGTTGCCGGCCGGCACGCCGACGGCGTGCTGCTCTCGGGCGGCAGCGCGCCGGCCTATATCCGCCAATGCCTGGATATTGTGGGCGAGGCAGCGGCGGGCCGGTCGGTGGCGAGCATCAGCCTGGTGTATGCCGCACCGGTGGCCAGTGCGCCGGGGCGGGCGGCTGCCATTGCCGGCGTGCGGCGCCGCCTGGCGCTGGTGCTGCGCGGCGCGCACCACGCGCCCAACCTGGCGGCGGCCGGCACGGTGCTGGACCAGGCGCGGCTGATGGCGCTGACCCAGGCGAATGACTGGAACGCCGCGCTGGAGCTTATAACGCCGCAGGTGGTGACCAACCACGCCGCCGCTGGCGAGCCCGCCGAGTTGGCCGAGGCCTTTACCACGCTGCACGCTGCCGGGCTGGATGAGGTGGCGCTGGCGGCGCTGACCGGCCCGGCCGACATCCTCGCCACCCTGGAAGCTGGAACCCGCGCATGAAGTTCAGCGTTTGCCTGCCCACCGGCTTCGAGGGGGTGATGCACCCCATTCCCTTTGTTGAGGCAACCGACTTTGTGCCGCTGGCGCAGCTTTGCGAAAGGCTGGGCTATGAGGGGGTGTGGGGCAATGACCACATCACCACCCAGCATTATGTGGCGGAGAAATTCCCCGGCCAGATTCCGCGCTTCTATGAGTTGATGACGGTGCTGTCCTTCTGCGCCGCCGCCACAACGCGGCTGCGCGTGGGCACCGCCCTGGCCGTGCCGCCGATGCGGGACCCGGTTTGGCTGGCCAAGCAGGCGGCGACGCTGGATGCGATGAGCGGCGGACGCTTCGACCTTGGCGTTGGCGTGGGCGCCTACCGCGAGGAGTTTACCGCCTGGGCGCCGCGCCTGGGCAAGACAGCGCATCGGGGCGAGATGCTGGACGAGGCGATAGCGCTGATGCACGCGCTGTTCACCGAGGACCGGGTGACCTTCGAGGGCAAGTACTACGCCTGCCGCGACATCACCTGTGCCCCCAAGCCGGCGCAGCGGCCCTATGCCTTCTTCCCTGGCGGCCACAACCTGGCGGCGGTGGAGCGCGCCGCGCGCTGGGGCACCGGCTGGTTGCCCGGCTGGCGGCCCTGGCCGGAATTGGCCGAGCGCATCACCCTGCTGCGCGAGCGCACCGCCGCTTTTGGCCGCGACCCGATGGCGGTGGAAGTTGCGCCGCAATTCTCGGTAACGGTGGGGCGGACGATGGAGGAGGCCGAGGCGCGCTACATGGCCTCGGGCCTGGTGGCGCACCGGGTGTCGCTTTCCTATACCGGGCGGGATCTTTCCAAGCAGGTGGTGGCCAATCTGGTGGGCTCGCCGGATGTGCTGCGCGAGAAGGTGGCCGGGCTGGCGGCCATTGGCGTGCAGCATTGCTGCGCGCTGATGTTCCCGGCCGATGACCTGGGCGAATACCGCGAGCAACTGGCCTGGTTCGCCGAGGTGGTGGGCACTACGTCAGCGTAATGCCGGCATCGCGGATGACCGGCGCCCAGCGGGCGGCGTCGGCCTCGATGACAGCGGCCATGCCGGCGGGGCTGGAAGCGGCGTAGTCAGCGCCGAGCGGGGCCAGCTTTTCCTGCACCTGCGCATCGGCCAGGGCGGCGGCGATATCGGCGGCGATCTGCGCCACCAGCGGGGCCGGCGTGCCGGCCGGTACCACCATGCCATTCCAGGACTGGGCCTCGAAGCCGGGCAGGATCTCGGCCATGGCTGGCACACCGGGCAGGGCCGGGTGGCGGCGTGGCCCGGTGGTGGCCAGGGCGCGCAGCAACCCGCCACGAATTTGCGTGATGGAAGCGGGCAGTTGGTCGAACATGCAGTCCACCACGCCGGCGATCAGGTCATTCACCGCCGGGGCGCTGCCGCGATAGGGCGCGTGCACCAGTTCCAGCCCGGCGCGCAGGCGAAAGAGTTCGCCGATGAGGTGCAGCGACGTGCCATTGCCCGAGGAGGCGAAGCTGAGCGGCCGTTGCCGTGCCTTGGCGTAGCGGATGAAGCTGGCGACATCGCGTGCCTCCAGCCCCGGGGCAACGGTCATCACGTGGTCTGTGGTGAAGACCATGGAGACCGGGGCCAGTTCGCGCCGAGGGTCGAAGGTGAGGTTGCGGTAGAGGAAGGGGCTGATGGCCAGCGTGCCGGCCGAGGCGAGCAGCCAGGTGAGGCCATCGGGCGCGCTGCGCGCCACCATTTCACCGGCCACCAGCCCGGCGGCACCGGGGCGGTTTTCCACCACCACAGGCTTGCCGTAGTGGCGGCTGAGATATTCCGCCAGCACCCGGGCAGAACCGTCGGTGGCGCCGCCTGGTGGGAAGGGCACAACAAGGCGGACCGGACGCTCGGGGAAGGTTTGCGCCCGGGCGATGGTGGGGGTGGCCAGCAGCGGGACCAGCAACAGGGCACGACGATGGAGCACGGGCACGGCGAAATCCTCCTAGTGGGCGAAAGCCCCTTGGCGAAAGCTGCGGTTTGAACGAGCGTTTCCGTGCGGCACCGATAGTGGCCGAGCATGGCAGGTGGAGGCAAGGACGATGGTGACAGCGGACGAAGCAAAACTGGTGGGCGGCACGCCGGCAGAGCATGCCGAGTTGCTGCGGCTGCACCACGAATACCTGGTGGCCAACACCACCTATGACTGGGAGGCGCTGCAGCCGATATGGAGCGCGGCGCCGGAGGCCACCTTCTTCAACCTGAACGGCCATACCTATAACGGCCGCGCGCATTGGACCGGGCTGTGGAAATTCTACGGGCCGAATGTGAGTTCAAACTACTGGACGCCGTTTGACCTCGGCGGCGTGGTCGGCGCGGATATGGCGACGATTTGGTGCCATCGGCGCACCCGTCGGCAATGGCGTGGCACCCAGCCGCCGCCGCGCGACTTCCATTATGCGGATGACGAGTTCATCAGCCGTTCCACCATGGTGTTTCGGCGAGAGGATGGCGCCTGGCGCGTGGTGCACGCGCATTTCTCCGAGGCCACCAACACCCCCCGCCCCGGCGGCGTGTAAGGCAGGGCGACAGGTTGGCGGCCGGGCTCAACCCGGCTGCCATGCCCCAGCCCCACCCGTTACCAGGCTGCGTTTACCCGAGAACATCGGCCAACGCGGCTCCAGCATCAGCAGCAAGCCCGCCGCACCATCGCGCGGCGGGCTTGCCAGGTCAGAACGCCAACGAGGCCCGCACCAGGCCGGTATGCGCCTGGTAGTTGCTGCGCAGGTCGCCCTGGTATTCGGCCCGCACCGTCAGCCTGTCGCTGTACAGCAAGGTGCC
>CANFIE010000404.1 GCA_947446625.1 Acetobacteraceae bacterium
AGCGCCGATGGCGCCACCGCCGTACCGTTGGAGAATTTGAGCATGGGCACGGCGGACCAGTTGTTTCTGGCGCTGCGGCTGGCGGCGATGGAGCAGGCCGTGACGGCGGGCATGGCGCTACCCTTTTTGGCGGATGACCTGTTCATCAACTTTGACGATGGCCGCGCCCTGGCCGGGCTGCGCGTGTTGGCGGAATTGGCGCGAAGCACGCAGGTGCTGTTCTTCACGCATCATCAGCATTTGGTGACGTTGGCGCGTGAGGCGCTGGGGCCTGGGGGCGCGCAGTTCCACAGCCTGTGAGGATGGGCAGGGGGTTGGTGCGGGGCTAGGTTGGCGGTGTTGTCGCCAGGGGGATGCGCATGTTCAAGGCTTCGGGGTTTGCGTGGCGGCTGTATTGCGGCGCCGGGGCCATTGAGCAGGGGCTGGAGGAAGCGGTGCGGCGCGCCGGGGCGGCGCGGGCCTTTGTGGTGTGCTCGCCTTCCATCAACCGGCGGACCGAGACGGTGGCGCGCATCGCGGCTGCGTTGGGCGAGCGCTATGCCGGGGTGTTTGATGGGATTGAGAAGGATTCCACCTATGCCTCGGTCGGTGCGGCCCGGGATGCGGCGCGGGCGGCGGGGGCCGACCTGCTGATTGCCGTGGGTGGCGGCAGCGTGCTGGTGGCCTGCCGGGCGGTGGCGATCTTCCTGGCCGAGGCGGGCGACCCGTTTGCGCTGATGACGCAGTATCCGGCGGGCAAGCCGGCCTTCAGCCCAAGGTTGGTGGCGCCGAAGCTGCCCATCATCAACATTCCGACCACGCCAACCAGCGCCATGAACCGCGCCGGCACCGGGCTGAAGAACCCGGCGCTGGACCAGCGGATGGAATATTTCGACCCCAAGACCAGGCCGCAGGCGATTTTTCTGGATGATGCGGCGCTGCTGGCCACGCCGCTTGGCATGCTGCGCTCCACCGCCACCACGGTGTTTGCCGGGCTGGTGGGGGCCATGGCGCAGCAGGGGCTGAACCCGCTGGTGGAGGGCGACCGCGACCAGGCGTTTCGGTTGGCAAAGCGGGCGTATCTGCGGCTGGCGGCGGGCGAAGATGACGCGGCGCTGCGGCAGGATTTGTGCCTGGCGGCGTTTCTGCAGAACCGCGCCGAGGATGATGGCGGGCGGAGTTTTCGCAGCGCGGCGTTTTCAGGGAATTATGCCGTCTCCACCGCGCTGCATGTGCGCTACCCGCATGTGGGCCAGGGCGAGAGCACGGCGGTGGTGCATGCGGCGCGGATAAGGCTGGCCGAGGATGTGACGGCACCGGCGGCGCGGCAGGTGGCCGAGGCGCTGGGGGTTTGGGCCGACAACATGGATGCGCGACGCGCCGCCCTGGCCGTGGCCGATGCGCTGGAGGCGCTGTACCAGCGCATGGGCATGCCGGTGCGGCTGCGCGATTTGGACATAGCCGCCAAGGATTTGCCGGCGGTGGCGGCCGAGACGGTGAAGAACTTCAACGCCAATGCCGGGGTACGCTCGGCCGAAGAACAGGTGGCCGAGGCGCTGGCGCTGCTGCGCGCGGCGCATTGAGGCAGGCGACGGTGGTCGGCCTGCGGACTCAGACCACCTGGTTCACTTCGATCATGTTGGCGGAAGGGTCGAGCACGTAGATCTGGTGCATGCCGGCCATGGCATAGACCTTGGCGTCGGAGACCAGGATGCCGGCGGCCTGCAGCCGGGCCTTCACCGCCAATACATCCGGCACGCAGAAGGCCGGATGGCCGCCGAGCGACGGGTTGTGGGCGAAACCATTGCGGAAGGCAAAGCCCGGGTCAGGCCGGATGATGTGCAGGCCGCTATTGTCATCGGCCAGCGGCAGAACCGCGAGTTCGCTGGGGTCTATGCTGAAATTGCCCATGGCAGCCGGGGCCTGCCAGCGGCCTTCCGGCATCTCGGCCATGGCGGTGTAGAAGGCCACGGTGTCGCGCACCTGCTTGGCTTCCAGATTCACATGGTGCAGTTGCCAACCACTGGCGAAGCGGGCCGGCGCGGCTGCACCGCGCTGGCAGAAGGCCACCACGTTCAGCGCCGGGTCCAGGGTGAACACCGCCTGGGTCTCGAACTCGCCGGGGCGGGCGGGCACTACGGGCAGGCCGGCGGCTTCCAGCCGGGCGACCACGCGTGGCAGGTCGGCAACCTCAATGGCCAGATGCCGGGCGCCGGCGGGGCCGAGCAGGGCTTCCGCCGGGCGGGCCAGCGCCAGGGCGGGGCGAGAGACGCGCAGGCCGCGGCTGGGGTGGCCGAAGGCGATGGTGCGCGCATCCACCGGCAGGGCCGGGCCAAGGCCCAGCAGCGTGCCGAAGAAATGCGCCGCGACGTCGAGGTCATGCGTCAACAACGCGGCGCGGTGGAGAGACCAGGACATGCGGCGGCCTTCTTGTGGGTGCTTGCTGCCCGCAGGCTGGCACGCACCCCCTGACCCGGCAAGCCGCCGCGCAGGTTCAGCCGATGGGGTCGAGCATCACCACCGGAATCTCGCGCTCGGTCTTGGTCTGGTAGTCGGCGTAGGGCGGCCAGAATTCCAGCGCCTGGGTCCACAGCGCGGCACGCTCGGCACCAGTGACGGTGCGGGCGCGGGCCTGCACCTTGCGGGTGCCAACCTGCACTTCCACGATGGGATTGGCGACCAGGTTGCGATACCAGCCGGGATGTTCCGGCGCGCCACCCTTGGAGGCGACGATGACCCAGCCCTTGCCAACATCGCCGTAGAACAGCGGGAAGATGAACTTCTCACCGCTTTTGCGGCCGGTGGTGGTGAGCAGCAGGGAGGGCACCTCCATCTCGGGCTTGCCCGGCAGGGTGATGCGATACATGTGGCCATCGGTGCCGCCGCTGGCGATGTAGCGGTTGGCGTGGTCCAGCATCCAACCCGGCAGGTTGGGGGCAAGCTTGGCTTCGGACATCATGGCCTCCTGGAATGTCGCGGCCCGTTTAGCACGGGCGAGGCCTGGATGCAGCGGGTTCAGCTTGGTGTAACCACCGGGAACATCGGCTGGAAAACATCCAGCAGCACGAAGAGCGCGGCAGGCAAAGCGGCATCGCCCTGCACGCTGGCGGCGCCGCTGGCCAGCAGGTCGGCGAAGCGGGTGCTGCCGCTGACCAGGCCATCAAACGCCGTGCGCGTGGTGGTGATGCTGGCATGCGGCGCGGCGGAAGCGGCCCCGATGCGCTGGGTCAGCGTGGCGTTCTCCAGGTTCTGCGCCACCACCTCGGCGCGGTCGGTGAAGTGCCAGTCCAGCCGCCAGTGCAGCCCGGCGGCGCGCTCGGCATTCAGGCGCACCGCCAGCCAGTCGAACACCACCTCGGTGGCCAGGGCGGGCAGCATGTCTCCGCGCAAAAAGCCAATGGGCCGGCCGGCGCGGATGCCGCCGCGCAATTCCTGCGCTGCCAGCAGGTAGGCATTGCGCCAAGTGGCACTTTCGGCCTGGTAGCCCAGTTGCTCATGCGCATCGGCGCAAAGCTCACGCGCTTCGGCATTGGCGGGGTTGGCGAAGACCAACTGGTTCATCAACTGCGCCACCCAGCGGTATTCGCCACGGGCGAAGTCGGCGCGGGCGCGTTCCATCACCGCGTCCAGCGGGCCGAGGTATTCCACCAGCTTGGCGGCGGCCTCGCCTGGTGGCAGCGGGTTCAGGTTGGCGGGGTTGGCGTCGTACCAGCTCAGGTAGCGCTGATACACCGCCTTGGCGTTGTGGCTGACGGTGCCGTAGTAGCCGCGGCAGGCCCAGTCCTGCGCCAGGCTCTCGGGCAGGCGCAGCTGCTCGGCAATCTCGGCCGGGCGCAGGCCATGCGCGGCCAGGCGCAGGGTCTGGTCGTGGATGTGCTTGTACAGGTCTCGCTGGCGCGCCAGGTAGCCGAGCAGCTTTTCGCGCCCCCAGATGGGCCAGTGGTGCTGCGCCACCAGAATCTCGGCCTTGTCGCCGAACAGCTCCATGCTGGTGGCAATGGCGTTGGACCATACCCGCGTGTCGCGCGCCTGGGCGCCGCGCAGCGGGATGAAGTTG
>CANFIE010000405.1 GCA_947446625.1 Acetobacteraceae bacterium
CCAGCCAGATGGTGCCGCACCACACGCCCTGCGCCCCCAGCGCCAGCATGGCGGCCAGTTGGCTGCCCCGGCTGATGCCGCCCGCCGCCAGCACAGCAATATCCGGCCCCGCCGCTTCCACCACCTGCGGCACCAGCACCAGGGTGGAGATGCTGCCGGTATGGCCACCGGCCTCGGCGCCCTGGGCGATGATGAGGTCCACCCCGGCAGCCCGATGCTTACGGGCGTGGTGCGCGCTGCCCACCATGCCCCCCACCAGAATGCCGCGTTCATGAAAGGCCGCCACCGTCTCGGCCGGCGCCGGATTCAGCGCGCTGACCATCAGCTTGATCTGTTCGTGCCGCAGCGCCACTTCCAGCAGGGCGCGGGCGCCGCTGGGGGTTACGCTGCGCTCGCGGGCGCGCAACTCCTCCTCCATCCGGTGCTGTTCCTCGGCGGGCAGCGGCGGCAGCCCGGCGCGGTCCAGCAGCCCGCTCACAAAGGCGCGGTGGGCCGGCGGCACCAGCGACAGCACGCTTTCATTGCTGGCCTCAGCGGCGTGGTCGTACTTGCCGGGAATCAGCACATCCACGCCATAGGCGCGGCCTTCCACGTGGCTGTCGATCCAGCGCAGCTCGGCTTCCAGCTGTTCCGGCGAGAAGGTTGCGGCGCCCAGCACGCCGAAGCCGCCGGCCTTGGTCACTTCCACCACCACGTCGCGGCAATGGGTGAAGGCGAAGATCGGCACCTCGCAGCCCAGCTTTTCGCAAATGCCTGTGCGCATGGCGCCTGCCCTCCCGTGGTTGGGCGGCAGGATAGGGGCGCGACCGCGGGTGGGGAAGCTCAGTCCAGCCCCACCAAACCCCTGGCGTAGTCGCGCGCCTCGAAGGGCCGCAGGTCGGCGGCTTTTTCCCCCACGCCCACAAAATGCACCGGCAGGCCAAACTCCTGCGCCAGTGCCACCACCACGCCACCTTTGGCGGAACCGTCCAGCTTGGTGACCGCCAGGCCGGAAACGTCCACCATCTCCTTGAACACTTTTACCTGCTGCAAGGCGTTCTGGCCGGTCGTCGCGTCCAGCGTCAGCAGCACGGAATGCGGCGCGGTGGGGTCCACCCGGCGGATCACCCGCACCACCTTGCGCAACTCCTCCATCAACGCCGATTTGTTGTGCAGCCGGCCGGCGGTATCCACCAGCAGCACCTGCACGCCGCTGGCGCGGGCATCGGTCAGCGCGTCGAATGCAAGCCCAGCGGCGTCGGCGCCATCCTTGGCCGGAGGATAAACCCGGCAGCCGGTGCGCTCGCCCCAAATCTGCAACTGCTCCACGGCGGCGGCGCGGAAGGTATCACCGGCCACAAAGGCGCAGCGCAACCCCTGGGCGGCATATTGCTGCCCAAGCTTGGCGATGGTGGTGGTCTTGCCGGTGCCATTTACCCCCACCACCAGCACCACATGCGGGCCATGCGCGGGGTTGATGGGCATGGGCTGCGCGACAGGGGCAAGAATCTCGGCCAGGGCTTCCGCCAGGGCCAGCTTCACTTCCTCATCCGTCACTTCCTTGCCGAAGCGGGTTTTGCGGAAGCCGGCCACAATGCGCTGGCTGGCCGCCACGCCAAGGTCAGCGCCGATCAGCGTCTCCTCCAACTCCTCCAGCGCCGCGTCATCCAGCCGGCGCTTGGTGAAGACCGCCGAAATGCTTTCGGTGAGCTTGGCGGTGGTGCGGGAAAGCCCAGCCTTGAGGCGCGAGAACCAGCCGCCCTTCTGCTCAGGTTCCGGCTCTGGCGCGGGCGCAGGGGGCGGCGCAGCGACAGGCGAGGATGCGGCAGTCGGCTCAGGCGCGGGCGCGGGCGCGGCGGGTGCCACGGCGACGGGCGCTGGTGCTGGCTCAGGCGCAACAACCGGCGGCGGCGCGGGCGCGGCAACCGGCTCTGGTTCCGGCGCAGGCTCGGGCACAACTTCCGCCACAACCACCGGCGCTGCCTCGGGCGCCGGCGCTGGTTCGTCCTTGCCGCGCAGTCGCGTCAGCCAATCCCGCAACGCCATTACGCCGCCTCCGCCAACAGGCCATTCGCATCGGCCCCGCTCACCCGCAGGCGGCGCAATTCACCCGGCACCGCGCTGCCGGAAAGCAACCGCAGCGGCGCGAATTGCGCCGTATGGCCCCGGTCGGCATGCTCGAACAGCACCGTCTCCTCCGCCCCCACCCGCGCCGCGTAGAACCGCGCCGCCTGCGCCGCCCCCGCCGCCCGCAACCTGGCCGCGCGTTCCTTGCGTACCGCTACTGGCACCTGCGGCATGCGCGCCGCCGGGGTGGAAGGCCGCGACGAATAGGGGAAGACGTGCAGGAAGGTCAGGTCCATCTCGGCCACCAGGGCCAGGGTCTCGGCAAAGCTGGCCTCATCCTCGGTGGGGAAGCCGGCAATGAGGTCCGCGCCAAACACCAGCTCCGGCCGCAGCGCCCGTGCCTTTGCGGCGAAGGCCAGCGCATCGGCGCGCAAATGCCGGCGCTTCATCCGCTTCAAGATCAGGTCGGCGCCGTGTTGCAGTGAAAGATGCAAATGCGGCATCAGCCGGGGTTCCTCGGCAATCAGCCGCCACAGATCGGCATCCACCTCCACCGGGTCCAGGCTGGAAAGCCGCAACCGCGGCAGTTCCGGCACCGCCGCCAGCAGCCGCCGCACCATTTGCCCCAGCGTGGGCGCGCCCGGCAGGTCTGGCCCGTAGCTGGTGATATCCACCCCGGTCAGCACCACCTCGTTATAGCCATGCGCCACCAGCGCTCGCACCTGCTCGACAATCACGCCCATGGCCACGCTGCGCGAAGGCCCGCGACCAAAGGGAATGACGCAGAAGGTGCACCGATGGTCGCAGCCCTGTTGTACTTGTACGAAGGCGCGGGCGCGGTTAGCGAATTCCGTTACCAGATGCGCAGCGGTTTCCCGCGCCACCATGATGTCCGAGACCGGCGGCGCCGCGCCCAGTACCCAGGCTTCCGGCTTCAGCTTTTCCGCATTGCCCAGCACCCGCGCCACGCCAGGAATGGCGGCCCAGGCCTCAGGCGCAATCTGTGCGGCGCAACCGGTCACCACAATCGTCGCGTCCGGGTGTTCCCGCGCCGCCTTGCGAATGGCCTGCCGCGCCTGGCGCTCGGCCTCGGCGGTCACGGCGCAGGTATTCACCACAATGGTGCGGCCATGCCCGGCGGCGGTCGCCAGGTCGCGCATCGCCTCGCTCTCATAGGTGTTCAGCCGGCAGCCAAAGGTGAGGACATCCACGCTCACAGCGCCACCTGCCCAAAGAAGCTGGTGGCCACTGGGCCGGTCATCAGCACATGGCCATCCTCGCGCCAGCTCATATCCAGCACACCGCCGGGCAGTTCCACGCTGGCGCTGCGGCCGGTAAGGCCCCGGCGGGCGGCATTGACGATGGTGGCGCAGGCGCCCGACCCACAAGCAAGCGTCAGCCCGGCACCGCGTTCCCAGATCACCAGCTTGATGCGATCCGGCGCCAGCACCTGGGCAAAGCCGATATTGGCGCGGTCGGGGAACATGGCATGGCGTTCCAGCGCCGGGCCCAGCGTGGCGAAGTCCAGCGCCGCCACATCGGGCACGAAGAAGGTGGCATGCGGGTTGCCCATGCTGCAGGCCGCGCCGTCACTCACCGGGCCAAGGGCCAGCGGCAGGTGCAGCGTGTCGCAGGGTTGCGCCAGCGGCACCTCCTGCCAACCCAGCCGAGGCGCCCCCATATCGGCGCACCACAGCCCACCGGGCAGGCGCTGCACCGGCAAATCCCCGGCGATGGTCCGCACCACCACCTCGTCGCGGCCCAATTCATCGGCCACCAGGCTGGCGACACAGCGCGTGGCATTGCCGCAGGCGCCGGCCTCGGAGCCATCGGGATTGCGAATGCGCATGAACACATCGGCGCCGGTCACGGGTTCCAGGATAATCACCTGGTCGCAGCCCACGCCGCGCTGGCGGTCGGCCAGCCAGGCGGCGCGGGCGGGGGTGATGGCCAGGCCCTGGGCGCGGCTGTCCAGCACGAC
>CANFIE010000406.1 GCA_947446625.1 Acetobacteraceae bacterium
CCACCTGACCGATGCGGATGCTGAGCGGGCGGCGGGCCAAAGCCGGGCCGAGGGCGACGAATTGGCCGCGGCCGAGGTCGCGGAACATTTCCGCCTGGCGGCGCTCCATGCCCAGCAGGTCGGCGGCGCGGGCCATGTCGATGTCGAGGAAGGTGCGGCCCATCATGAAGTTGGAGGCTTCCGCCGCGACGTTCTTGGCCAGCTTGGCCAGGCGCTGGGTGGCGATGACGCCGGCCAGGCCGCGCTTGCGGCCGCGGCACATCAGGTTGGTCATGGCGGCGAGGGAGGCGCGGCGGGCTTCGTCGGAGGCTTCTCCGGCCACGGCGGGGGCGAAGAGCTGGGCTTCATCGACCACCACCATGACGGGGGACCAGGCGTCTCGGTCAAGGTCGAAGAGGCCGTTGAGGAAGGCGGCGGCGCAGCGGAGCTGGGCTTCGACCTCGACGCCTTCCAGGTTGAGGACGACGGAGACGCGGTGGCGGCGGACGCGCTCGGCGGCGCGGATGAGGGCGGGTTCGGGGTGGTCGGCGGCGTCTATGACGAGGTGGCCGAAGCGGTCGGCCAGGGTGACGAAATCGCCCTCGGGGTCGATGACCACCTGCTGCACCCAGGGGGCGCTTTGTTCCAGCAGGCGGCGCAGCAGGTGCGATTTGCCCGAGCCGGAATTGCCCTGCACCAGCAGGCGGGTGGAGAGCAGTTCCTCAAGGTCCAGCGTGGCGGGGGCGCCGTTGGGGGACTGGCCCATGTCGATGGCGATGGTCATGCGAGGGGTTCAGCCGTTGACGGTGCGCAGCAGGATGCCGGGGGTGAGGATTTGCGGCAGCAGCTGGGGCGAGGCCGCGCCGGGGGGGTAGTAGAGGTAGAGGGGCACGCCGTCTCGGCCATGTTGGCGCAGCAGGGCGGTGATGGCGGGGGCGCCGGTGGTCCAGTCTCCCGTCAGGGTGGCGACGTTGTGGGCGGTGAAGGCGGCGCGGACGCTGGCTTCATGCAGGGCGACGCGTTCATTCACCTTGCAGGTGACGCACCAGGCGGCGGTGAGGTTGATGAAGACCGGGCGGCCTTCGGCGCGGAGGCTGGCCAGCTGTTCGGCGGTGAAGGGGGTGAGGCCGGCGGCGGTGGCGGGCGGGGCGGGGTGCAGCGCGGGCAGCAGGGCCAGGGCGGCGAGCAGGGCGGCGGTGGCGGCGGCCAGGTGCAGGCGGTGCGGTTGGCGCTGGTGTTGGCCGAGCGCCCAGGCGGCGAAGCCGAGCAGGACGGCGCCGGAGAGCAGGAGCAGCAGGCCGTCGGGGCCGGCCTGTTGGGCGAGGACCCAGGTGAGCCAGGCGGCGGCGGCGTACATGGGGAAGGCGAGGAGCTGGCGGAGCTGCTCCATCCAGGGGCCGGGGCGGGGCAGGTGGCGGGCCAGGGCGGGGGCGGCGGCCAGGGCGGCGTAGGGCGCGGCCAGGCCGGCGCCGAGGCCGGCGAAGATGATGAGCGACAGGGACCAATGCAGCGTGAGGGTGGCGCCGAGGGCGGCGGCCATGAAGGGCGCGGTGCAGGGGGTGGCGACGAGGACCGCCAGCGCGCCGGTGCAGAAGCTGCCGGCATGGCCGGGCAGGCGGGTGAGGCCATGGCCCAGGCTGGCGGGGCCTTGCAGGACGAAAAGGCCGGACATGTTGAGGCCGAGGCTGAGCATCAGCCAGGCCAGGGCGGCGACGAACCAGGGGGTGGTGAACTGGAAGCCCCAGCCGGCGCTGAAGGCGGCCAGGATGCCACCCAGCGCCAGGAAGCTGAGGATGACGCCCGCCGTGTAGCTGAGGGCATGGGCGCGGATTTCCGCCCGCTGGGCGCCGCCGAGCCGGGCCAGGGCCATGGCCTTCATGGCCAGCACCGGAAAGACGCAGGGCATGGCGTTGAGGATGAGGCCGCCGAGCAAGGCAAAGAGCAGGGCCTGCCAGAAGGGGAGCTGGGTTGATTCCGGCATGGCGCCAGGGGTGGCGGAGATGAGCCAGGCGGCGCGGGCGCCGGCTTGGTCCGTGACCGTGAGGACACCTTCGAGCGGGGTGGGGAGGGGGGCCTCGGCGCGGGTGAGGCCGAGGGTGAGGGTGCCGCCTTGTTGGTGCAGGGGTTGCGGGGCGGTGTTGTCCAGCACTGCCTGCTGGCGGGGGAAGAAGAAGGCGGCCTTGATCGGGCCGGGCAGGCCTTCCAGCCGCAGCGCGCCGGCCTGGCCCTGGAAGCCGAGGCTGGCGGGGAAGGGGCTGGGCTGCGGCTGGGCGGCTTCGGCGCTGGCGAACAGGGCGGTGTGGGCGCCGGGGCGGGAAGCGGGCTCGACCGGGAGGGTGAGGGTGAAGCGGCCTTCCTCCGGGATGCAGAGCTGTTCGCAGACCAGCCAGTTCGCCTGGGCGGTGATGGTGACCGGGGCGCCGAGCGGCAGGCTGGCCGGCAGGGAGATGGGCAGGAGGAACAGGGCTTCCGAGTCGTAGCCGAAATTCACCAGCGGGCCGAAGGGGATGCGATGCGGCGCCGGGAATTGCAGCGGCTGGGCGGTGGCGCCGGCTGGCTCAAGCAGGGTGATTTCGGTGGGGGCGCCGGCGTCGCCGGGGTTTTCCCAATAGGTGTGCCAGCCGGGAGCAAGCTGTTGGCGCAGCAGCAGGCGCAGGGTTTGGCCGGGGGTTACGGTGGCGGCTTCGGCCAGCAGGGTGACGGTGGCGCGGGGCGAGGTGACCGGCGCGCTGTGCTGCGCCCGGGCCGGGGCGGCCAGGGCGAGCAGCAGCAGCAGGAGGGGGAGCAGGCGAGCCATGCGCGGGATGTGCCCCCGCGCATGGTGCAGTGCAAGCTTTACTCCTTCACCGCGCCGGTGAGGGAGGAGACGTAATAGTCCACGAAGAAGCTGTAGAAGATGGCCACGGGCAGTGAGCCGAGCAGGCTGCCGGCCATGAGCGCACCCCATTGGTAAACGTCTCCGGTGACCAGTTCGGTCAGGATGGCGACGGGGACGGTTTTCTTCTCGCTGCTTTGGATGAAGGCGAGCGAGTAGATGAACTCGTTCCAGCTGAGGGTGAAGCTGAAGATGCCGGCGCTGATGAGGCCGGGGACCGCCAGCGGCAGGGTGATGCGGCGGAGGATCTGCAGGCGCGTGGCGCCGTCGATCAGGGCGCATTCCTCCAGCTCATACGGGATGGATTTGAAGTAGCCGATGAGCAGCCAGGTGCAGAACGGGATGAGGAAGGTGGGGAAGGTGAGGATCAGCGCGAAAGGCGTGTCGAACAGCCCGAGCTGGTAGACGATGGTGGCCAGCGGGATGAACAGGATGGATGGCGGCACCAGATAGGCCAGGTAGATGCCCAGGCCGACATATTGGCTGCCCTTGAAGCGCAGGCGCTGGATGGCATAGGCCGCCAGGGTGGAGGCGAAGAGGCTGATGAAGGTGGAGGCGATGGCCACCATCATGGTGGTGAACAGCCAGCGCGGATAGGAGGTGCCGAACAGCAGGTGCTTCAGGTGGTCAAGCGTGGGGCTGCCGATCCAGAACGGATTGTAGGTGTTGTAGTCGTACAGCTCCGCGTTGGGTTTGAAGGCGGTGATCGCCATCCAGTAGAACGGGAAGAGCAGGATGATGACGAAGCAGGCCAGCGGCACGTAGAGCATGACCACGCGGCGCTGCTTGCTGTCCCAGGTCATCGCCTCCGGCTGAGCGGTGGCGCTGTTGGATTGGGTGGCTTCAGTCATTGCCTTCTCCCTGCTGCCACTTGCGGCGGGCAAGGGCGAAGTAGCTGAACAGCGTGGCGAAGACGAGGAAGGGGATCATGGAGACCGCGATGGCGGCGCCTTCCCCGAGTTGGCCGCCGGCAATGCCGCGCTGGAAGGCGAGGGTTGCCAGCAAATGGGTGGAGTTGACCGGACCACCGCGGGTGATGGCGTAGACCAGCTGGAAATCGGTGAAGGTGAAGATGATGCTGAACGTCATGACGATGGCCAGGATGGGCAGCAGCATGGGGAAGGTAATGTAGCGGAAGCGTTGCCAGGCGGTGGAGCC
>CANFIE010000407.1 GCA_947446625.1 Acetobacteraceae bacterium
CAGAACCTCGGCCAATGCCCCGGTAAGGGCGCCGAGCAGCAGCATGGGCAGGGCGCGCAGCACCGAGACGATGGAGACGGCGAGCGCCGACTGCGTGGTTTCCCAGGTGAAGACGGCGCCGACGAGGATTTCCACCCAACGCACCGCATTGGCCAGGCCACCCACGGCCCAGAGGCGCAGGAAATCGCGGTTCGCCATCAGGCGCCGCATGGGTGTGTTGGGTTTTGTGTGCATGGACGTTCTGCGCCCCAGGGTTCCCCAGCCCAGGGGGGTGCGCAAGCGGCAATTCCGGGGCAGAGTTGCGGCAAGCAGGAGGAGAGAGCGAATGCCCTACGCCCAGGCCGATGGTGCCAAGCTGTATTACGAGGAAACCGGCCACGGTTACCCCATTGTGTTCGTGCATGAATTCGGCAGCGACCACCGTGAGTGGGAAACCCAGGTGCGGCATTTTTCGCGGGAATATCGGTGCATTACGTATAATGCGCGCGGCTATCCGCCTTCAGAGGTGCCGGCCGACGGCGCGCTGTATGGCCAGGAACACGCGGTGAATGACGTGGCCGCGGTGATGCACGCCGCCGGGGTGAAGCAGGCCCATGTGGTGGGGCTTTCCATGGGCGGCTTCGCCACGCTGCTGTTTGGCCTGCGCTATCCGCAGATGGCCAGCGCGCTGGTGGTGGCGGGCGCAGGCTCGGGCGCGCCGAAGGCGGTGCATGCGAAGTTCAAGGAAGAGAACCAGACCAAGGCCGCCAAGCTGATTGCCCAGGGTTGGGCCGGCGAACTGGCCGAGGAGACCGGGCATTCCGCCACGCGGATTCAGCTGAAGAAGAAGGACCCGCGCGGCTGGGCGGAGTTCATGGCGCATCTGGCTGAGCATTCCGCGCTGGGCACCGGGCTGACCATGAAGCACTACCAGGGCGGGCGCGAATCGATCTTCGATTGGGAAGCCGGGCTGCGGGCGATGAACGTGCCGACACTGCTGGCGGTGGGCGACGAGGACGGCCCGTGCATCGAGACCAATGTGTGGCTGAAGACGGTGCTGCCGAATGCCGGGCTGTGGATTTATCCGCGCACCGGGCATGCGATCAATCTGGAGGAGCCGGCGGCGTTCAACCGCGCCTGCCAGGACTTCTTCAGCACGGTTGAGCGCGGGCGCTGGACGCTGGGTTAGCGTTACCTGCCCAGTTTCAGCGACCGGGGCGGATGCAGCGGAAGGAGGACACCTCGTCCTCCAGCCGCTCACCGATCCAGGAATAGCGGCCGGGGCGGAGCGTGACCTTGTGGCCGCCATACTCGGCGTGCTCGAAGAATTCCCAGGTGCCGGCGGTGATGATGAGCGAGGAGATGCGGTCGTTCCACCGCTCCTCCACCGCCGGGGTGCTTTCCAGCACCCGCCAGGTTTCGCCGCGATAGTTGGTGTGTTCGTACACCGTCAGCTCGCAGCCGGCGCGCTGCGCCTGGGCGGCGGGGGCGGTGAACAGGGCCAGGATCAAGGCGGCTTTCAGCATCTCAGCCCTCCACTTCTTCGCGCAGCATTTCCAACTCAAGCCAATCTTCCTCGGCCTTGGCAAGTTCGGCCTGCTTGGCGTCCAGCGCGGCGGTGAAGCGCTCAAACCGGGCGCGGTCACGCTCATACAGGCCGGGTGAGGCCAGGGCGGTGTGCAACTGGGCGATCTCGGCGCCGAGCTTTTCCATCAGCCCCGGCAGGCTGGCCAGGGCGTGCTGCTGCTTGAAGTTGAGGCGCGACTTCGGCAGTGGCGGCGGCGGCGCGGGGGTGGCGGCGCGGGGTTCGCCGCGCTGGGCGGTGGGGGCATCGGGCGCCGCCTTGGCTTCCACGCCACGGCCGCGCTGAGACACCATGTCGGAATAGCCGCCGGCATATTCCTGCCATTGGCCATCGCCCTCAGCGACGATGACGCTGGTGCAGACGCGGTCGAGGAAGTCTCGGTCGTGGCTGACCACCAGCACGGTGCCGGTGTATTCCGAGAGGAGTTCTTCCAGCAGGTCCAGGGTTTCGAGGTCGAGGTCGTTGGTGGGTTCGTCCAGCACCAGCAGGTTGCTGGGCTGGGCCAGGGCGCGGGCGAGCATGAGGCGGCCGCGTTCACCACCCGAGAGGACGCCCACCGCCGTTCTCGCCTGGTCTGGCTGAAAGAGAAAATCCTTCATGTAGCCGATGACGTGGCGGCGCTGGCCGCCGACATCCACCTGGTCGCCGCTGCCACCGGTCAGCACGGCGGAAAGCGTCATGCCGGGGTCCAGGCTTTCGCGCTTCTGGTCCAGCGTGACCATGGCCAGGCCGGTACCGAGGCGAACGCTGCCGTCATCGGGTGCCAGCACCCCGGTGAGCATGTTGAGCAGCGTGGTTTTGCCGGCGCCATTGGGGCCGACGATGCCGACGCGGTCTTTCCGCAGGATACGGGTGGAGAAGTCGCGCACCACGGGCGGGGCATCGCCGAACGCCTTGGTGACGTGCTCGGCCTGCATCACCACGGTGCCGCCGCCCTCGGCCTCGGTGGCGGCCATGCGGACATTGCCGGTGGCGGAAAGCGCTTCGCGCCGGCGTTGGCGCAGGCCGGCGAGTTCACCCACGCGGCGCACATTGCGCTTGCGCCGGGCGGTGACGCCGTAGCGCATCCAGTGTTCCTCGCGGACGATCTGGCGGTCCAGCTTGTGGGCCTCCATTTCCTCCTCCTCCAGCACCTTGTCGCGCCAGGTCTCGAAATGGGCGAAGCCCTGTTCCAGCCGGCGGGTGGTGCCACGGTCGAGCCAGACCATGGCCTTGCTGAGAGTTTGCAGGAAGCGGCGGTCGTGGCTGATGGTGACCAGGGCGCCGCGCATTTTTGCCAGCTCGCCTTCCAGCCAGGCGATGGCGGGCAGGTCGAGGTGGTTGGTGGGTTCGTCGAGCAGCAGGATATCGGGGCGCGGCGCCAGGGCACGGGCCAGGGCGGCGCGGCGGGCCTCGCCACCCGAAAGGCGGGAGGGGTCTTCCTCGCCGGTCAGGCCCAGTTGGTCCAGCAGCCAATGGGCGCGGTGGGGGTCGTCACCCATGGTGATGCCTTCCTCGACATAGGCGAGGACGCTGGCATAGCCGGTCATCACCGGCTCCTGCGGCAAATAGCGCAGGGTGGCGCCGGGTTGCAGGAATCGGGTGCCCTTTTCCGGCTGGAGCATGCCGGCGGCGACTTTGAGCAGCGTGGATTTGCCGGAGCCGTTGCGGCCAACCAGGGCCAGCCTTTCGCCAGCGCCAACAGCCAGCGTGGCACCGGTGAGCAACGGCGTGGTGCCGAGCGCGAGGTGGATTTCTTGCAGGATCAACAGAGGGGGTGCCATGGTGGGGGATGAAGGCCGTGTGGCCCCTGGCGTCAAGCCCAGGGGGCGTGGTCTTCACCGCTTTGCCCGCTTTCATGGAGTAGCCTTATCCCCGTGTCCGCTCATCCCCGCCTGGTGCGCCGCTTGTTCGTTCTGCGTCTGGCCGCCTTGGGTGGCGCCGGCGCTGCCCTGCCCGCCGCCCAAGCCCTGGCGCAAGGCGCCAAGGAGCCCGCGGCCCCCGGCCCGGCCCCTGGTCCGACCCCTGGCCCCGCGCCCGGGGGCAAGCTGCCGCCGCCGCGCCCGCAGCAGCGCCAGCCGCAGCAGGGGGGGAATTCGGATAACGACCCGAATGATCCGCCGGGGCGCGGGATTCGGCGTGGCCAGCCGCAGGGCCGCAGCGACAATGACCCGAACGATCCGCCGGGTGGTGGCATTCGGCGCGGCCGGCCGCAGGGACCGAACGACAACGACCCGACTGATCCGCCGGGCGGTGGCCGGGGCGGCCAGGGCGGCGGCGTGAATGATTCCGACCCGACTGACCCGCCGGGTGGCGGCCGTGGTGGCCGCGGCGGCCAGCCGCAGGGGCGGGAGGATAATGACCCGAATGATGCGCCGGGCGGCAGGCGCCGGGGCCAGGGCGGTGGGCCGAATGACAATGACCCGACTGATCCGCCGGGCGGCGGCCGTGGTGGCCAGGGCAGCGGG
>CANFIE010000408.1 GCA_947446625.1 Acetobacteraceae bacterium
ATCCGGCGCTCCGACGATCGGACGCATGCGCGGCCGATTCACGCCTCCGCGCCATCCGGCGCTCCGACGATCGGACGCATGCGCGGCCGATTCACGCCTCCGCGCCCTTCGGCGCTCCGACGATCGGACGCATGCGCGGCCGCTTCACACCGCCCCGCCCCCCAGCCTGCCCCCGCACCAGTTACCCAATCGCCTCCCGCACCGCCTTCACCACCGCCGCCGTGCCATCCCGTCCACCGATATCCGCCGTGCGCAGCCCGCCGGCAAAAGCCTTGTCCACCGCCGCTTCCAGCTCCGCCGCCGCCTCGGCATGGGCTTCCCCGGCCCCCCGGCTCGCCAGCCAGTCCAGCATCATCGCCGCGCTCAGCAGCATGGCGGTGGGATTGGCAATGCCCTGCCCGGCAATATCCGGCGCCGTGCCATGCGCCGGCTGAAACACCGCATGGTCATCACCAATATCGGCGGAAGGCGAAAACCCCATCCCGCCCACCAGCCCGGCGCCCAAGTCGCTCAAGATATCGCCGAACATGTTCTCGGTCGGCAGCACATCGAATTCCCAGGGCTTGCGGACCAAATCCAGCGCCATGGCGTCCACATAGTGGTGCCCACTCGCCACATCCGGAAACTGCGTCGCCACGCCGTCAAACACCCCGCGCATGAAGGCGAAGGCGCGGAACACGTTGGCCTTGTCCACCAGCGTCACCTTGCCCGGCCGGCCCCGCCGTTCCGCCCGCCGCCGCGCCAACCTGAACGCAAAGGCCGAGAGCTTCTCGGTAATCCCGCGGGTAATACGCAGCGTCTCCTCGGCGTAATCCGCCGTCACCACCCCCGCCCCGCGCGAGAAGAACAGCCCCTCGGTGCTCTCGCGCAGAATAACCAGGTCCATGTCGCGCGCCCGCGGGTCGGCCAGCGCCACCGGCACGCCCGGAATGGCCTTCACCGGCCGCACCCCGGCATACAGCCCCAGCCGAAACCGCAAATCCAGTTGCGGCGCAATCTCGGTGCCATCGGCCAGCCTGATGCCCGGCCAGCCCATCGCCCCCAGCAGAATCGCATCGGCCTTTTCCGCCGCCCGAAAGCTCGCTTCCGGAAAGGCATCGCCCGTCGCCTGGTAATGAAACGCCCCGGCCGCCAGCGTCTCGGTGCTGATGCCCAGCCCATGCCGCTTCGCCAACGGCTCCAGCACGGCCAGGGTGGCCTCGGTCACCTCCACCCCAATGCCATCCCCGGGCAGCACGGCCACATGGATCGAGTTGCTGGACATGGCGGTTCCCCCTTGGCGTTTCCGCGCCTATCCTGTCGCAAAGACCAATCGGGAGTAAGCATCCATGCGCCAGTTCAGCCGCCGGCCTTTGCTGGCCGCGCCCTTCCTGCTGCCCCTGGCCGCCCATGCCCAGGCGCCTTGGCCCGACAAACCCGTCAAGATCATCGTCCCCTTCCCGCCCGGCCAGGCCGCCGACATCTTCACCCGCGTCTATGCCGACCTGCTGTCCCAGCGCTGGCCGCAGCGCGTGGTGGTGGAAAACCGCGCTGGCGGTGCCGGCGCCCCGGCGCTGGAAGCTGGCGCCCGCGCCGCGCCCGATGGCTACACCCTCACCGCCGGCACCTCCGGCACGCTGGGCGTCAATCCCTCGGTGCTGCCCAACCTGCCCTACGACGCCGAGAAGGACTTCGCCTTCATCACCAATGTGGTGGTGCTGCCCCTGATGCTGGTGGCCCACCCAAGCCTGGAGGCCAATACCGCCCAGGAGGTCATCGCCCTGGCCAACCGCACCCAAGGCGGGCTGGACCTTGCCACCGCCGGCCCCGCCACCAGCCAGCACATGGCGGCCGAGCTTTTCGCCCACCGCACCGGCGCCAAGGTGAACATGATCCATTATCGCGGCAGCGGACCGGCGGTGGTGGACCTGCTGGCCGGCAATGTGAAGCTGATGATGGACAGCTACGCCAGCGCCCGCGCCCACCTGGCCGCCGGCCGGCTGAAGCCCATTGCCGTCACCACCGAACAGCGCGCCCCGCAACTGCCCAACGTACCCACCCTGGCCGAGACGGTGGCCCCCGGCTACCGCGCCTATGGCTGGACCGGCCTGAACGCCCCCGCCGCCACGCCCCCCGCCGTGCTGGCCAAAATCAACGCCGACGTCACCGCCATTCTCCGCGAACCCGCCGTCATGGCCCGCTTCATCGAACTCGGCGGCACCGCCGCCCCCACCACCCAGCAGGCCTATGGCGATTTCGTCCGCGCCGAGATCGCCCAATGGCGCGAGATTGCCCGCATCGCCAATGTCCGCCTGGAAGGCTGAGATGCAGCGCCGCCTCCTATTGCGCCTCCCCTTGGCCGCCGCCCTCGCCGCCCCCGGCCTTGCCCGCGCGCAAGGCTTCCCGGCCCGCACCGTGCGCGTCATCGTGCCCTATGCCGCGGGCGGCGGCACCGATATCACCGCCCGCCTCATGGCCCAGCACGCCAGCGGCGTCAGCGGCCAGTCCTTCACCGTGGAAAATCGCGGCGGCGGCGCCTCCATCCCCGGCACCCAGGCGGTCGCGACCGCAGCGGCTGACGGTTACACCCTGGGCGTGATGGACCTTTCCCTGGTCACCAACCCCGGCCTGTTCGGCACCCGCCTGCCCTACGATACCGAGAAAGACATCGCCGCCGTCGGCGCCGTGGTGGCCGCACCACATGTGCTGCTCGGCAGCCCCGGCGGCAGCGCCCGCAGCTTCGCGGACTTCCTCACCCAGGCCAAAGCCCGCCCCGGCGAACTCGCCTTCGCCCATGCCGGCAATGGCACTGCCAACCACCTGGCCAGCGTGCAGTTGCAAATCGCCGCCGGGCTGCGGCTCACGCTGGTCGGCTATCGCGGCGCCGCCCCGGCCAATGCGGCGGTGGCCGGCAACGAGGTTCCTTTCGGCTTCTCCGCCATCCCCAGCGCCAAGGGCCAGGTGGAAGGCGGGTTGCTCCGCGCCCTGGCCGTTACCGGTGCCCGCCGCAGCGCCGCCCTGCCGGATGTCCCCACCTTCGCCGAACTCGGCCTGCCGCAGATGGATACCGAAAGCGTCTTCGGCGTCATCGCCCCCGCCGGCGTCCCGGCTGAAATCATCGCCCGGCTCAACGCCCTCATGGTCGCCCCGGCGGCCACGGCGCCCATCGGCCCGCGCATGCAGGCCATGGGCTACAGCCTGATGGCGAGCAGCCCGGCCGACTACGCCTCGCTGATGAAGCGCGAAATCGCCAAATGGCGCGGCATCATCGCCACCGCCGGAGTGCAGCCCGAATGATCCGCCGCCGCACCACGTTGCTCGCTGCCCTCGCCCTGCCTTCCATCGCCCGCGCCCAGGAAGGCCGGGGCCGCATCATCGTGCCCTACGGCCCTGGCGGCTCGTCGGATATCGTCGCCCGCCTGCTGGCCCAGCACAGCGGCAACTGGGTGGTGGAAAATCGCGGCGGCGGCGCCTCGGTGCCCGGCACCCAGGCGGTGGCGGTGGCCACGCCCGATGGCAGCACCATCGGCACCGCCGACAACGCCCTGGTGGTGAACCAGGCGCTGCTGAAGGACCGCCTGCCCTACAATGTGGAGCGCGACATCGCCCCCATCGGCATCGCCGTCACCGCGCCGTTGCTGCTGCTGGCCCACCCGCCGGCCCCGGCGCAAAGCGTGGCCCAGGTGGTGGCGGAAGCCCGTGCCACCCGGGGCGGGCTCAGCGTCTCGCATGGCGGCATCGGCACCCCCACCCACCTGGCCGCGCTGCAATTCCAACTGGCCTCGGGCGCCGAGATCACCCAGGTCGGCTATCGCGGCGGTGGCCCGCAGCTCACCGGGCTGGTGTCGGGCGAGGTCCCCTACGGCTTCGTCGCCATTTCCTCGTCCTTCAGCCATGTCAGCGGCGGCCGGCTGCGCCCCATCGCCATCAGCGGCCCCACCCGCAACCCGCAATTGCCCAACGTCCCCACCTTCACCGAGGCAGGGCTTCCGGGCGTTGATGTGGTGGGATGGTGGGGCTTCATCGCC
>CANFIE010000409.1 GCA_947446625.1 Acetobacteraceae bacterium
CGGCAATGGCCTGGGCGGCGGGCGGCAGGGTAACGGCGCGCAGCGCGGCCAGGGCGCCATCGGCGGGGCCGGCGGCGCGCAGCAGCACGGGCAGCGCGGCGGCCAGCGGCCCGGCCTCAGCGCTGAGTTCGGCGACGGCGGCGGCGTCCTTGCGGTCGAGCGCACGGGTCAGGCGCTGGCGCAGCGCGGGTTGGAGGCCGGCGGCGTCGAACAGCGCGGGGGCCAGGGTGGGCAGAGTGATGTCGAGCACCACGCCTTCCACGCCTACGGCGGCCAGGGCGCGCAGGGCGGCCACGGCCACTTCGGCATCGGCGGTGGCGGCGTCTGACCCAATCAGTTCCACGCCGGCCTGGGGCAGTTGCCGGTTGGGCGCCAGCTGGCTGCCGCGCACGCGCAGCACCTGGCCAGCATAGCACAGCCGCAGCGGGCGCTTTTGCAGGCCCAGCCGGGTGGCGGCGATGCGGGCGACCTGGGGCGTGGTGTCGGCGCGCAGGCCCATCATGTGCTGGCTGACGGGGTCCATCAGGCGGAAGGTCTGTTCGGCCACGGCGGCGCCGGAGCCGGCGAGGAGGCTGTCCTCGAACTCAAGCAGCGGCGGCTTCACCCGCTCATACCCATGCAGGGCGAAGGCGGCGAGCATGGCCTCGACCAAGGCGGCCTCCCGCTCGGCTTCGGGGGGCAACATGTCGATAAGCCCTGCCGGCAGCAGGCCGGCGGGCAGGTCTTGGGTCAGGTCTTCGGTCATGGCGAGCGCATCATGGGCCGGGCTGTGTGGCAGGGGGTGGGCCGGAGGGCAAGGGTGCAAGCGCCAATGCCGGCCCCGGCAGGGCCGCCAACAGCACGGAAACCGGCTGGCCGAGGCTGGGATGCAGCCATTCGGGCGCCACATCGGCCAAGGGTTGCAGCACGAAGCGGCGCAGATGCGCGCGTGGGTGGGGCAGAATGAGGTCGGGCGTGGCTCGAAGCAGGCCGTTGCAGTCGATGAGGTCGAGGTCGAGCGTGCGCGGGGCGTTGGGAAAGGGGCGCTGGCGGCCGGCCTCGGCTTCCAGCGCGTGCAACTGGGCCAGCAGGGTGGCGGGGTCGGCCTCGCCTTCCAGGCGCGCCACGCCGTTGATGAACTCGGGCGCGCCGGGCATGGGGGGTTCCGGCGCGCTGCGATACCAGGGCGAGGTGGCGACGAGGCGCAGGCCAGGCAGCCGGGCGAGCGCGGCCACCGTGTCAATGCACGTTCGCATCGGTGCCATGCCGTGCGCGGAGGGCAGGTTGGCGCCCAGGGCAATGAGGATCATGGGATTTGGATTATGCCGGGGCATCGATTCGCCCATATGCTGGCACCACGTTGCACCTCACCAGATTTTTTGAGAGCACACCCATTGTCCGACCCGGAACGCCTTGCCCTGTTCATCGACGGGGCCAACCTGTACGCCGCTTCTCGCACGCTTGGCTTTGATGTGGACTACAGGAACCTGCTGACCTACTTCCATGGCCAGGGCTACCTGGTGCGGGCCTACTACTACACCGCGCTGCTGGAAACCGAGGAATATTCGCCGCTGCGGCCGCTGGTGGATTGGCTGGGCTACAACGGCTATTCGGTGGTGACCAAGCCGGCGCGGGAGTTTACCGACAGCTCCGGCAGGCGGCGGGTGAAGGGCAATATCGACGTGGAATTGGCGGTTGATATGCTGGATATCGCGCCCCGCATCGACCACGCTGTGCTGTTTTCCGGCGATGGTGATTTCCGCCGGCTGGTGGAGGCGGTGCAGCGGCTTGGCTGCAAGGTAACGGTGGTTTCCACCATCCGTACCCAGCCTTCGATGATCTCGGACGAGTTGCGGCGGCAGGCGGATGGGTTTGTGGATTTGATGGACATGGCCGAGGACATCACCCGGCGGCAAGTGGAGCCTCGGGCGCGCAGCGGTGCGCCGATGGGCCAGCCCCGCCCTGCCCCGGGCATGCCCTCCTCTCCTGCTTCGGCGCGGATGGCGACGCCGGCTGATCCCTTCATGGGTGAGCCGGAACTGCCGGAGTGAGCGCGGCGCCCTGCACCGACCCTGGCCGCGACTGCGACCTGTGCCCCCGGCTGGCGGCGATGCGGGCGGCGAACCGCGCCGCCTGGCCGGAATGGCACAATGCGCCGGTGGCCAGTTGGGGCCCGCGTGAGGCGCCGCTGCTGGTGCTGGGCATGGCGCCAGGGCTGCGCGGCGCCAACCGTACCGGGCGACCCTTCACCGGGGACCATGCGGGCAAGCTGCTGTATGCCACGCTGCTGAAGTTTGGGCTGGCCGAGGGTGAGTATCGGGAAGACCCGAATGACGGCATGCGGATGCTGGGCTGCCGCATTACCAACGCCGTGCGCTGCGTGCCGCCGGCCAATCTGCCGGAGCCGCTGGAGACGCGGACCTGCAACCAGTTCCTGAAGGCCGAGTTGGCGGCGATGCCGCAGTTGAAGGCGGTGCTGGCGCTGGGGGTGCTGGCGCATGCGGCGCTGCTGCGCGCCTGCGGCCTGCCTGCCAGCCACAAGCGCTTCGCCCATGGCGCGCTGCATGTGCTGCCCGACGGGCTGGTGCTGGCCGACAGCTACCATGTGAGCCGGTACAACACCTCTACCCGCCGGCTGACCGCCGAGATGTTTGAGAGCGCGGTGGGTGGGTTGTTGCAGCGGTTGGCGGGTTAACTTGCCGGCGGGGCGTTTTGGCGCAGCGCGGCTTCGATGGCGCGGACCAAAGCCGGAGCTTCGGGCTCTACCGAAGTGGCGAAGGCGGTGACGCTGCGGCCGTCTCGGGCCACCAGGTATTTGTGGAAGTTCCAGCGCGGCGGGCCGCCGGCGTGGGCCGCCAGCCAGGCGAAGAAGGGATGCGCAGTGGCGCCCTTGATGTGCTCCGGCGTGGTCATGGGGAAAGTGACGTCGTAGTTGGCGTCGCAGAACTGCTTGATGGCCGCCGCGTCGTGGCTTTCCTGGTTGAAGTCGGTGCTGGGCACGCCGAGCACGACCAGGCCACGGGCCTCATGCCGTTGGTGCAGCCGTTGCAGGCTGGCGTATTGCGGCGTGTAGCCACAGAAGCTGGCGGTGTTGACCACCAGCATGGCCTTGCCGCGGAACTGCGCCAGCGGCAGCGGCCCACCCTCAATGGCAGTGAAGCGGAAGCTGAAAGCGTTCGCCTCGCCAGCGGCGCCGGCCATCAGCGCGGCCCCGGTGAGGGCGGCATTGCGACGGGTGATTCTAGCCATAGCGTTCCTCGGCCCATGGGTCGCCATTGTTGTGATAGCCGCGTACTTCCCAGAAGCCCGGGCGGTCGGCGCCAAGCAGTTCGATGCGCGTGACCCATTTGGGCGACTTCCAGAAATAGAGCTTGGGCAGCACCACGCGCACCGGGCCGCCATGCTGGCGGGTGAGCGGCTGGCCTTCCCAGCTATGGGCGAGCAACACCTCCTGCTCGGCGAAATCGGCCAGGGAGACGTTGGTGGTGTAGCCGTCATAGCTCGTGAAGCTGACGAAGCGGGCGGCCTGGGTGGGGCGGGCGAGTTCCAGCAGATGGGCGGCGCTGACGCCCTGCCAGTGGTTGTCGTAGCGGCTCCAGGCGGTGACGCAGTGGATGTCGTTCACCAGGTTGGTCTGCGGCAGGGCCATGAAATCCGGCAGGGTGAGGGCCAGCGGGGCCTGCACCAGGCCTTCCAGGCGCAGGCGCCATTTGTCGGGCGTGACATCGGGCTGCACGCCAAGGTCCAGCACCGGCCAGTCCTTCACCAGTGTCTGGCCGGGGGGCAGACGGTCGCGCGCGGGCGTGCTGGTGGTGCCGGTGAGCAGGCGGCCGTCACGGGCCCAGGCCTGCTTGGCCTCGATCAGCTTTTCCTTGCGGGCGCCGGTCAGCGCTATGTCGTCGTCTTCGTCAGCCATGGTTACTCTCTACGCATATCAGGTGGCGAAGTTGCGGCGGAATTCCAGCCTTATTCCAGCTTCATGCCACTGGCGGCGGCCACCTCACGCACCCGTGCAGCCTCGGCAG
>CANFIE010000410.1 GCA_947446625.1 Acetobacteraceae bacterium
CCTGGCGCTCGACCAGCAGATCTTCAAGGGCTACCAGACCCTGTCCGAGGTTGACCGCTTCTGGCGCATCGGCAACCGCCCGGGCGCGCTGCGCCTCATCGCTGGTGCTTCTTCCACCAAGGCGCCGCGCTGGCAGCAAATGGCCAACGCCGTGCAGGCCGGCGAGGAACCGCCCGCCAACGTCACCGGCCGCCACGTCAAGGCCAACCTGGCGATGAATGCCGAGCAGGAACTCACCGACACGCTCGGCATCTTCATGCGGCTGGGCTGGAATGACGGTATCCGCCGCAGTTGGATGTACACCGAACAGGATTGGTCGGCCTCCGGCGGCCTGGCGCTCAACGGCCTCAACTGGGGTCGCGCCGATGACACCTGGGGCCTCGGCTTCAACGTCGGCGGCATCTCGCGCAGCCATCGCCGCTTCCTCGAAGCCGGCGGTATCGGCTTCATCACCGGCGACGGCCGGCTGCGCTACGCGCCCGAAGCGGTGCTGGAAACCTACTACGACACCAAGCTGTTCCACGGCGTCAACGCGGCGGTGAACCTGCAACTGGTGCAGAACCCCGGCTACAACACCGACCGAGGCCCCGCCGTGGTGCTCGGCCTGCGCCTGCGCGCCGCCTTTTGAGGCCGACTGTCACGCGCTGTTGTACGCTGTCTCATGCCATGGGCCGGGTTTCATCGCGTCTTTCCGTTCCCCCTGGGCAAACGGCATGATACACCAGCGTCATTGAATACGGGAGGTTCCCCAATGCGCCGCATCGCCCTGTTGTCCGGTCTCAGCGGACTGGTCATCGCCATTGGCTTCGCTGGCAGCAAGCCCGCCATCGCCCAGGCAGACCCGGCCACCCGTTCGTTGATCGAGCGTCTGCGCCCCACCACCGATGGCTCCACCCGCGGCATCCGCATTCCCGCCGACGCGCCACCCGCCGCCGAGGCCCCGGCCCCGGCTGCCACCCCGGCCGCCGCAGGCGCCAACCAGCAGGTGCCGCCGCGCCGCACCACGGTCATCGCGCCGCCGGTGCGCGAAACCACCGCCCCGGTCGGCACCGCCGCGGTCTCGATGACCGTGAACTTCAGCTCCGGCTCCGCCATGCTGACCCCGGACGCCGAACGCGCCCTGGCCCCGCTCGGCCGCGCCCTGGCCTCGGCCGACCTCGCCGCCTACCGCTTCCGGATCGAGGGCCATACTGACACGGTGGGCGACGCCACGCTGAACCAGACGCTGTCGGAACGCCGCGCCGCCACGGTGCGCCAGTACCTGCAAACCCGCTTCAACATTCCGGCCGCCCGGCTGGAAGCGGTGGGCTTCGGCGCCAACCAGTTGCTGGTGCAAACCCCGGCCCAGGTGAATGAACCGCGCAACCGCCGGGTGCAGGTGGTCAACCTCGGCGGCTGAGCCATGGCTCGGGCTGGGGCCGGCGCGCCGCTGCGAACGGTAGCCCTGGTACTGGGTGGCGCACTTGCCCTGGCGGCGGTGTGCTACCTGGTCTTCATTCTGGCCTACCAGGTCCGCCCGCATAGCCCAGGCGCGGCCCGCTTCACCGAAGCCACGCCCGCCGAAGGGCTGCCCGAAGCCGACGAAGCCGCCCTGCTGGAATTGCGCCCCGCCGCGCCCAGCCTGCTGCGTCTGGCCGGCCAGCCCGGCATTTTCGTGCTGCTATTCCCCGACCTTGCCGGCCAGGCCGCCGCCATGAACCGCGTGGCCGCGCTGGTGGAAAAATCCGGCTTCCCGCGCGACCGTCTGGCCACCCCGGCTGAACTCGCCGCCGCCATCTCGTCTCGCGGCGACAATGCCAATACCTGGTACCTGGCGCATGACTATGCCGCTCAATCGCTGCAGCAATTCTTCGCCCTGGCGGACCGTACCTCGGCCCCGCTGACCGAGGCCGAGGCCTGGCTGCGCCAGCAACTGGCCCGCATGGAAGCGCTGGCCGGCAACCAGGGCTTCGCCCTGCTCACCCTTTCCGGCGAACCCGGCAACCAGGACCCCGCCATGCGCGCCGCCATGCTGCGGCATGAGGTGGCGCATGGCTGGTTCTTCACCCGTCCCGCCTTCGCCACCCAGGTCAACACCATCTGGCGCGAGCACATGAACCGCACCGAGCGCACCGCCCTGCTCGGCTTTCTGGCGCGTGAAGGCTATGACACGGCGAATGAGGAGCTGATGGCCAACGAGGCCATGGCCTACCTGGCCTTCACGCCAGACCGCCGACTGTTCCGCCCTGAATCCCTGGGCATTTCCGCCGGCCGCGCCGCCGCCCTGCGCGCGCTTTACGAAGCCGCGCTGCGCTAAACCAACTAGAGCAATATCCGTTCTGATGGAATCATCAGAATGAATTTCTTGCTCTAGTATCAAATGGTTATAGTGCACGAAATGCGCCTGTCAGGGCGCATAGTGCTCTAAATCATCCGCTTCAGCAGGCCGTCCCGCCGAACGAACTGGTGCCACATCGCCGCCCCGGCATGCATGGCAACCAGCGCCCCCAGCGCCAGCGCCAACCGCAAATGCAGCGCCGAAAGCACCGGCGCCAGCGCGGCATCCTCTCCCACCGGGCTGGGCAGCGGCACCAGCCCCCACCACACCACGGGAAAGCCCCAGGCATTGCTGGCCAGCAGCCCCACCACGGGCTGGATCAGCAGCAGCCCGTACAGCGCCCCATGCGTGGTCCAGGCCGCCCATTCAAGCACCGGCGGCATACCCGGCGGCAACGGCGGCACCGGGTGCCGCGCCCGCCAGCCCAGCCGCGCCAGGGTCAGCACCAGCACGGTAAAGCCCAGATTCTCATGCAGCGCATATAGCCGCAGCTTGAACGCCATATCGGCCGGCTCGAATTGCGTCATCCACACGCCAAGCACCGCAATGGCCAGCACCAGCAGTGCGGTCAGCCATTGCAACACCCTGGCGGTGGCGGTATAGCGCATGGGCATGAGCAGCCTTCCTGGTCGAATCAACTTCGGCACCCTACCCGATTTGGTCGCTGCCCACGCGGATTGGAGCACCAGCCCGGGTAAATGCTGGGTGAGCGTGGCGGAACGCCGCGCCGGCGCCTGGCACGCCACCGCCCCAAGCCCGGTTGGCGTGCCGCAACAGCTGCTGGCCCGGCTGCTGGCCCGTGGCGCCCCGGTGGCGCTGGGGCTGGACCTGCCCTTGGGCATCCCCCGCGCCTTCGCCGCCACCCGCACCGAACCCGACTTCCCCAGCTTCCTCGCCGCCCTGGCCGCCTCGCCGGGCTTCTTCCAGGTGAATGCGGCACTGGAAAGCCTCTCCCCCACCCGCCCCTTCTACCCGGCCAGGGGCGAGCGCGGCATGACCCGCCTGGCCCACGCCCAGGCCCTCGGCTTCACCCACGCCACCGAACTCTCCCGCTGGTGCGACCGTGCCACCGCCTCTCGCCCGGCCGGCGCGCCCTTGTTCTGGACATTGGGCGCCAACCAAACCGGCAAGGCCGCCATCAGCGCCTGGCAGCCCTGGCTGGCCCCGGCCCTGGCCGCCGGAGAACCGCTGCGCCTCTGGCCCTTCCATGGCCGGCTGCACGCCCTGCTGGCCCCGGGCGTCGCCACCCTGGCGGAGGTCTATCCGGCCGAGGCGCTGCGCCATTGCGGCATCAGGCTCACCGGCAGCAAACGCAACCAGGCCGTACGCCAGGTGGCCACCCCGGCGTTGCGCGCCGCCATGGCCGCCCGCAGCCTGCGCCCGGACCCAGCCTTGGAAGCCATGCTGCACACCGGCTTCGGCGCTGACGCCCAGGGCGAGGATCGCTTCGACAGCCTCATCGGCCTGCTCGGCCTGATCGGCGTGCTGGACGGCCTGCGCCCCGATACCATCCCCGCCGCGCCCGAGATCACCCGCTGGGAAGGCTGGGTGCTGGGCCAGAGCGACCTGCCTACAGGCTTATCCGCGCTTCCTGGATAATCCGCGCCAGCCCGGCCGCCGTGGCGGTGTAGCGCGCCGCCGTCGCCGCCGGGTCCATCGGTGGCGCCACCAGAAACCCG
>CANFIE010000411.1 GCA_947446625.1 Acetobacteraceae bacterium
CATGCTGCCCCACCAAATCGCGGAACCGCTCATCCTCGGGGTGCACCGCCACGGCGGTATCGCCCAGCATCGTCTCGGGCCGGGTGGTGGCCACCACCAGGAAGCGGCCGGGCTGGCCTTCCACCGGGTATTTCAGGTGCCACAAATGGCCCCTCACCTCCTGGCTCTCCACCTCCAGGTCGGAAATGGCGGTCAGCAACTTGGGGTCCCAGTTCACCAGCCGGCGGTCGCGGTAGATCAGCCCCTGGCTGTGCAGGGTCACGAAAACCTCGCGCACCGCCTTGGAGAGGCCGTCATCCATGGTGAAGCGTTCACGCGGCCAGTCCAGGCTGGCGCCCAGCCGGCGCAACTGGCGGGTGATGGTGCCGCCGCTCTCGGCCTTCCACTGCCACACCCGGTCGAGGAAGGCGTCGCGCCCCATGTCGCGCCGGTCCTTGCCCTCGGCGGCCAGCAGGCGTTCCACCACCATCTGGGTGGCAATGCCGGCATGGTCGGTGCCCGGCTGCCACAGCGCGTCGCGCCCCTGCATGCGGCGCCAACGGATCAGCGTGTCCTGCAAGGTGAAGGTGAGCGCATGGCCCATATGCAGGCTGCCGGTCACGTTCGGCGGCGGGATCATGATGGTGAAGGGCTCCGCCGCGCTGTCTGGCGCGCAGGCGAAGGCACCCGAGGCTTCCCAGCCTTCATACAGGCGGGGTTCGAATTCAGCGGGGGAGAGGTTCTTGTCGAGCATGGCGTCTCGTCCTTCGCGGCGGGCGCCGCGTCAAGTCAGGACCCAGCGCCGATGAAGCGGTATTAGCTGTTGGCGCGCCCTACAACGCGCTCAATCTCGGCCCGGACCAGCTTTTCCACCAGCGGCTGCAGGTGCAGGTCCAGCCATTCCTTCAGCATGGGGCGCAATTCCTCGCGCACCACATCCTCAATGCTCGGCCCGGCACTGCGCAACACCGGGGCCTGGCGGTCCTGGGCCACGGCGCGCATCAACTGGCCCAGCGCGGCGCTGGCAGCGGCGGCGGCGGCCGGGGCCATCAGCGCATCGGCCGCCGGGGTTGGCGCCGGGGTGGGTAATGCCTCCGGCGCTGGCGGGGGCGGTGCGGCAACAACGGGCGCGGGCGGCGGCTCCGGCGTCACGGCCACCGGGACCGGTGTTGGTGCGGGCGGCGGTGCTGGTGCGGCGGCGGGTGGAGTCACCAGCATGGCCTCGGTCAACGCCAGGGGTTCGTCCTGTGCGGGCATGCTGGGCGGCGCAGGCGCGGCGCCGGGCTCATCCTCGTTCAAAATGCGGCGGATGGAGGCCAGGATGTCCTCCATGCTCGGGTCGGCGCCGCCACTCGCCGCGGGCGCGGCTGCGGGCGGGGTGCGCGGCGCCTCCGCCATGGTCAGCGGCCCGTATTCTGGCTGTAGTCACCCAGGCCGAACCAGCGGTCACGCACCGCAGCGTAGTAGGCGCGGGCATCATACAGTTGCACCGGCAGCGCCAGGTCCTGGGCCGTCAGCCGGCCAATGGCCGACGCCACCTGATAGGAAGCCGAGACCAACTGCGCCAGGGCCTGCACCAGAGAGGTGCGGGCATTCAGCAATTCCTGCTCGGCGTTCAGCACTTCCAGCGTGGTGCGGCTGCCGACGATGGCCTCGCGCTGCACACCGTCCAACGCCACCTCATTGGCGCGGATCTGCACCCGCACCGATTCAACCTGCGCCCGCGCGGTTTGCAGCGCGGCCCAGGCGGAAGCCGCCTGCTGGGTGGAGGTACGCCGGGCATCATCCACCACGGCGCGGGCCTGCAGCGCCTGCTGCCGGGCTTGCCGCACGGCGGCATATTCGGCGCCGCCCTGGTACAGCGGCACGGTCAGCGCCAGGGTAGCCTGGGCACCCGAAATACGGCTGTGCTGGTTGGACTGATTGTCGCTGCGGAAACCCTGCACCTGGGCGCTCAACTGCGGCAGCAACACGCCAACCTGCAGGTCGATATTGTCGCGCGCCGCCGCTTCGTCAAACAGCGCGGCCACCACGGTTGGGTTGTTGGTGCCAGCCAGGCGGCCAGCTTCCTCGGCATTGCGGGCGGCCTGGCGCAACGGCTGCGGCGCGGTCAGGCGCTGCGCCGCCACGCCGATCAGGCGCATGAAGGTGGCGCGCGAGGTATCCAGGTTGCCTTCCGACTGCTGCCGGCTGGCCTTGGCGCCGGCCAGGCGGGCTTCGGCCTGGGCCACGTCGGTCCGGGTAATCTCGCCCACGCGGAAGCGCTCATTCGTGGCGCGCAGTTGCTCGGTCAGCACCTGTTCGTTGTTCACGTTCAGCCGCAGCAATTCCTGGTCACGGATGACGGAGACATAGGAGGTGACCGAATCGCCCAGCACCTGCTGCTCGCTATTCAGCAGGCGGGCGCGCTGGCCGAACACTTGGTTTTCCGCGCGGCGCACGCCGGCCACGGTGCGGCCACCGCGGAAAATCGGCTGGGTGGCGGTGATGGTGTTGCTGAACAGCAGGCGGTCGGAATGGATATGCGAGGTCAGGCCCGCCGGCTGGAAGTACTGCCGGCCATAGTCGGGGCTGGACGGGTTGGTGATGGTGGCAACCGAAAGCTGGCGGCTGTGCTGGTCAATAACGCCAGACGAGGAACTGATGCTGACCTGCGGCCGCCAGCCGGCCAGGGCGGCGGGCACCTGTTCGTCGGTGGAGCGCAACTGCGCCCGGGCCGCCAGCAGGGTGGGGTTGTTGGAGTAGGCGAAGGCCAGCGCTTCCTGCAGCGTCTGCGCCGGGGCAGGCCCAGCCAGGCCCGTGCCGATGACAACGGCGGAAAGCGCAACGGCGGCACGGTTCGGAATCATCGTGACCTGGTCCTTTTAACGCAGCGGCTTGGTCTGGTCGAATACTGCCACAGCAAACTGAAAAGAAGAATCCCCGGCCTCAGAACGCGAAGCCGGTTTCTGGCTGAAACATCGGAAGCGGCGAGACCGTTGCATCAAACCCACGGCTCAGGCTGAACCTGCCGCCCGCATTGCGCCCCAGCGCGGCCCTGCCGGTGCCCCGGCCTTCGCCGAGCACCGTCACCAGCCGGCCACCCTCGGCCAGTTGCCCGGAAAGTGCTGCCGGCACCTCGGTCAACTCGCCCTCGATCAAAATCAGGTCATAGGGCGCACCGGCGGCAAAACCCTGGCGCGGGTCGCCGGCCTCAAGCCGCAGCGAACCAGGGGCAACCACGGCCAGTGCCTGGCTGGCCACCGCCCGCAGCGCGGCATCGGCTTCCAGCGCCACCACGCGCAACCCGAGTCGGGCCAAAAGCGCCGCCCCGAAGCCGGTGCCGGAGCAGACCACCAGCGCCTGCTCGCCAGCCTTTGGCTCGGCCAGTTGCAGCAGGCGGGCCAGCACCATGGGCCGCATCAGCGCGCGGCCACCCGGCAGGGGCACCTCGTCATCCGCGTAGGCCAGGCTGGCCTTGTTGGCCGGCACAAACAGCTCTCTCGGCAGGGCGCGGAACGCGTCCAGCAATTTCGGTTCGGTTACCTTGTTGGGCCTGATCTGCCCATCAACCATCCAGCGGCGCGCCGCAGCGTAGTCCATGCCCTGCCAACCTCTTCGGAAGCGCGGCTATATAACGGCCGATACGCCAGGACGCCAAGCGCCACCTTACCTGCTTGACCCCGAGGCCATTGCGAAGGATAGAAGCGCCCCCGCCTCTGGCGTGGTCCGGTGGCCGAGTGGTCAGGCAAGGGTCTGCAAAACCCTCTACAGCGGTTCGATTCCGCTCCGGACCTCCAGTGGGCTGGCAGCAGGAGGCTCTGATGACGGCAGCGTCCAGCATTGTCTTCCTCACCACCCCTACCAGCGGCACCGGGTCCTATTGGCGCATCCTCACGGCCCTGGCCGGAGACCGCTTCGCCCATCGCTTCGTCTCGCACGAAATAGCCGCCGCCGGCATTGAGCTGGCTGCCTGGCGCCCCGAGCCAACCGGCGTGCTGTATTTCCACAACCTGCCGGACCGGCTGAACC
>CANFIE010000412.1 GCA_947446625.1 Acetobacteraceae bacterium
AAGCTGCTGGCCGGCAAGGGCGCTGAGGTACATGGCGCGGTCTGGCTCATCGCCGGGCTTTGCGTGGTGAAATTCGCCCTGGTCTGATACTCCCCCAGCCCAATGGCCAGCCCCAGGCGGCGCTGGCCCAACCGGCCCCGAGGATTCCGCCCATGCTCCGCCGTACCCTGCTGGCCTCGGCCACCCTGCTGCCGTTTGCCGCCCGCGCCGCCGAATGGCCGGAGCGGCCGATCCGCCTCATCATCCCCTTCGCCGCCGGCACCAGCACCGACATCATGGGCCGCATCGCCGCCGCCCATCTCACGCGCGGCCTCGGCCAGCCGGTGGTGGCCGACAACCGCACCGGCGCCGGCGGCACGGTGGGCGCCCTGGCGGCGGCGCAGGCAGCGCCCGATGGCTACACCCTGTTCTGGGGCACCAGCGGCACCCAGGCCACCAACCCGGCCATCATGCCCGGCCTGGCCTATGACCCCGAGCGCGACTTCGCCCCCATCATCAGCTTCGCCAAAACCGCCGTTATCCTGGCGGTGCGGCCCCAACTGGGCGTGCGGGATTTGGCCGGCTTCCTGGCCCTGGCGCGGCAGCGCCCGGTTTCCATCGGCAGTGCCGGCACCGGCACCACCGGCCATCTCACCCAGGCGCAGCTGGCGCTGGCCAGCGGTATCCCCACCACCCATGTGCCCTACCGAGACGCCGGGCGCGGCCTGGCCGACCTGTTGAACGGCACGGTGGATGCCTTTGTCTATCACCCGCTTGGCCTGGCCGAGTTCATCCGCGCCGGGTCCATGCAGCCCCTGGCGCTGACCGGCGAGACCCGCCACTTCCTGTTCCCCGACCTGCCGACCATGGCCGAGGCCGGCGCCCCCGGCGTGGTGGTGGAGGGCTGGTGGGCCATGTTCGCCCCGGCCCGCACGCCCGAGCCGGTACTGGCCCGGGTCAACGCCCTGCTGAACGCGGCGCTGCGCGACGAAGCCACGGTGGCCGAGCTGCGCCGCCAGGGCTTGCAGGTGATGGGCGGCACCCCGGCCCAGTTGGCCGCCACGCTGCACGCCGAGCTGGAAAAGCAGCGCCGGGTGGCGCGGGCCGCGAACATCACGCCGGACTGAACTGCTGCTCTGCTCATGCCTGCTGCAATTGAGGCAGCCATGCGTGGCAGGGTGCTCAACAGCGCGGCAAAACTGGTTTAGGCTCCGTGTCCAAGGGTTGGAAACGGAATCGCCATGGCTCGCGCCCGCGCTGATTGGACGCCGCAGGAACGCCGCACGCTGCTGGCCGTGGCCGCCGCGCATCTGGTGAGCCACCTGCATATTCTGGTGCTGCCGCCGCTGTTTCCGCTGCTGCGGGCGCGCATGGATGTCAGCTTCGTCGAACTCGGCGTGGCGCTGACCATCTTCAACGTTGTCTCGGCCTTCACCCAGGCACCGGTTGGCTTTTTGACAGATAGGCTCGGCCCGCGCCGGGTGCTGGCGGCAGGGCTTACCCTGGGCGGCGCGGCCTATGTGGTGCTGGGGATTTTCTGCTCCTACCCGGCCTTGCTGGTGGCCGCGGCGGCGCTGGGGCTGGCCAACAGCGTCTATCACCCCTCCGACTACGCCATTCTGGGCCGCACCATTGCCGAGGCCCGGGTGGGCCGCGCCTTCTCCATCCACACCTTTGCCGGCTATCTGGGCGGGGCCATTGCGCCGCCCTTGGTGCTGGGGCTGGCGGCGCTGGGCGGGGTGCCGGCGGCGCTGATCGCGGCTGGTCTTATCGGCCTGGGCGTTGCCGTGCCGCTGCTGCTGAGCGCCGGGCAGGACCAGTTGGCCGCCCCCTTGGCCGCCCGCCCAGCTGAGGAAAAGCTGCCGGTATGGGCGGTGCTGACGCCGGCGGTGCTGGCCATGACCTTCTTCTTCACCATGCTGAACCTGGCCACCGGCGGGGTGCAGAACTTCGCCGTGGCGGCGCTGAACGCGGCCTTTGGCACCAGCCTGGGCGTGGCCAATACCGCGCTGACCGCCTGGCTGGCGCTTTCCGCCGCCGGGGTGCTGGCCGGCGGCATCATTGCCGACCGCACCCAGCACCACGGCCGGGTGGCGGCGCTGGGCTTTGCGCTGTGCGCCGTGCTGGTGCTGCTGGTGGGGCTGGTGCCGCTGCCCGGGGTGCTGCTGGTGGCGGCGCTGGGGCTGGCCGGGCTGCTCTCCGGCCTCATCATGCCCAGCCGAGACATGCTGGTACGCGCCGCTTCCCCGCCCGGGGCGCTGGGGCGGACCTTTGGCATTGTGACCACCGGCTTCAATATCGGCGGTGCCACCGGGCCGTTGATATACGCCGCGCTGCTGGATGCCGGGCGGCCGCAGAGCGTGTTCCTCGTGGCGGTGGGCTTCATGGCCGTGACCATTCTGGTGGCCCTGGCCAGCGAGTGGCGCCCCCGCCGGGTGCAGGTGGCGGCGGCGGAGTAATCCACCGCTTCAGGGCTGCACCCTGATGCCGGTGCGCTCCACAATGCCGCGCATCACTGCCAGTTCCCGCACCATGAAGGCGGCGGCCTCGGCCAGGCCATTGGCCTCCTGCACCGGCTCATGCCCGGCGAACAGCATGCGGTCGCGCACCACGGGGTCGTGCAGCGTGGTCTGCAGCGCCTGGTTCAGCGCCGCCGCCGGGCCGGGCGGCAGGCCGGCGGGGGCCACCAGCAGGAAGAAGCCGGCATCCTCGAAGCCCGGCACCCCTACCTCGGTCAGCGTCGGGATATTGGGGAAGAGCGGAAAGCGCCGACGACCGATCATCGCCACGCCCTGCACCTTGCCCTCGCGCATCAGTGGCGTGGCGCTGGCCAGGGCGGCAATGCCGAAATTGGCCTCGCCGGTCATGATGGCCTGCACCATCTGGGCGCCGCTGCGATAGGGCACATGCACGAAATGCGTGCCCAGCGCCTGGGCCAGCATTTCTGCCCGGAAGTGCAGTACCCCGCCAAAGCCCGAGGAGGCATAGGTAATGGCATCGCGCGGAGCCTCCCGCATGCGGGACAGCACGCCGGCCACGGTGCCGCCGCCAAAGCCGGGGGTGGTGACCAGCACGCCGGGCGGGGTGCTGACGACGCCAAGCGGGACGAAGTCGGCGATGGGGTCGTAGCGCGTGCCGCCGATAACGGCGCTGGGCGCGGCCACGGCGGCGCCGGTTTCGGTCAGCATGATGGTGTAGCCATCGGCCGGCTGGCGCTTCAGCCATTCACTCGCAATCGGCCCGGCGGCGCCGGCGCGGTTCTCCACCACAATCCGCGCCTCGGGGTGCAGCGCCTGGGCCATGCGGTCGGCAATCAGCCGGGCGGCCACGTCGGTGGACCCACCCGGGCCATAGCCGGTGACCATGGTGATGGGCCTATCCGGCAGCCAGCGCGGCTGGGCCAGGGCCAGGCTGGGCAGGCTGAGGGCGGCAAGCAGGGCGCGGCGGCGCATGCGAAGGATCCTCCCGGTTTTGTTGCCGGAAGGTTGGCAGGCTTCCGGGGGCGGAGGGAAGCCTGCTCTGCGGCCGGTTATAAATACGGACCGACCGCTATGCTTTCAGGATCGATTGCTGCGGAAAAGCTACTGCTTCGCCGGAATAACCCCACGCTCGCGCAGAATGCGCAACCCGCGCTGGAAGCCCTCGGCCATGTCGGCCGCCGGCATGGCGCCGCTGAACAGGATATGCCCGGCCAGGGCAAAGGTTGGCACGCCGGAAAGCCCCTGCTGGCGGAAGCCGGCATCCTCGGCCAGCACTTCCTCCTCCATGGCGTCGGAGGCGAGGAACTCGGTCACCTCCTCGGCATCCATGCCCACTTCGGCGGCCAGGCGGGCCAGTTCGGCGCGGTTGCCGACATCAACGCCTTCCTGGAAGTAGCCGCGGAACAGCCGCTCCACCAGGCTGTGCTGCATGCCGAGCGCGCCGGCCAGGTTCACCAGGCGGTGCGCGTCCACGGTGTTGGGGGTGCGGAGCATCAGGTCGTGGCGGAATTCCAC
>CANFIE010000413.1 GCA_947446625.1 Acetobacteraceae bacterium
GCGTTGGCCGTGGCTTCCGGACGGTCATACTTCTTCGGCTTCTGCGTGGACTGGGCACCGAAGAACACCGAGTAATCAGTATTCTTGTAGTGGCAGAGCGGCAGGAAGCCGGCGTTGGACAGCTCGAACTCGCGGCGGTCGGTGATGCCGACCTCGGTCGGGCACTTCGCGTCCAGGTCGCCGTCGTCAGACGTGAAGACGTGGGTGGGCAGGTTGGAGACCTTGCCGCCGCCTTCGGCACCGCGGATGGCAACGCAGAAGCCGTTCTGGGCGAAGGCGTCGGTCATGCGGGCGCCGAGCACATAGGCCGCGTTCATCCAGCAGTAGTCGTCATGCTCCATGGCCTTGGCGCGGCCGGCGTCATCAGCCGGGGCTTCCTCGTAGCCGAAATCCTCAACCGCGACGGTGGCGGCGCCGTAGGGCAGGCGGGCCAGGGTGCGCGGCATGACCAGGCTGACGAAGCGGCTGTCCTCGGTGTCGCGGTAGCTGCGCCACTTGGTGTATTCCTGGGTCTCGAAGATCTTGGCCAGGTCACGCGGCTTGGAGAGTTCCTGCCAGCTGCTGAAGCCCATCATTTCCGGGCCGGCGGCCGAGAGGAAGGGGGCGAAGGCGGCGGCGGAGACGTTGGACATCAGGCGCAGCGTCTCGATGTCGTCCGGGTGGCTGGTCCACTCGTAGTCACCGATGATGGCGCCGTAGGGCTCACCGCCCGGGGTGCCGAACTCATTCTCGTAGAGCTTCTTGAAGGTCTGGCTCTGGTCGAATTCCACCGCGCGCTGCAGGTCACGCGACAGATCGCGCTTGGTGCACTGCATCATGCGGATCTTGAGCGAGGTCCCGGTCTCGGAGTTCATGACCAGGTAGTTCAGGCCGCGCCAGCTGCCTTCCAGCTTGCTGAAACGCTCACTGTGCATCACCGCGTTCAGCTGGGTGCTGATCTTGCGGTCGATCTCGGCGATAGCACGCTCGAAGGTCTGCGTCAGGTTGCGGCTGTAGGTGACGGTGCCCTTCAGCGCTTCCTCGGTCAGTGCCTTGATCAGGTCCTGGGCGCGGTCGCGTTCGGTTTGCTTGGTGGCGCCAAGTACCTGGTCCAGCAGGCCAAGGCCGGTTTCCTCGGTGGTGCCAACGGCACCAGCGGCGTTCGACTGGGCTTCGCTCATGGGATCAGCCTTCCTTCTTGTCGAGGCCGAGCTGGCTCGACAGCTGGTCGAGCTTGCCCTTGTCCTGCAGCACCTGCTCCAGCAGGCCTTCCAGCTCTTCCGAGCGGTCGACCTTGCTCATCAGGTCGCGCAGCTTGGCGCGGGTTTCCATCATGGCGGCCAGCGCCGGAACCTGGGCTGCAACCTTGGCCGGCTCGAAATCCTCCAGCGACTTGAACTTGAGGTTCACCGCCATCTGGCTGCCGTCTCCGGCCAGGGTGTTGTCCACCTTCAGGTTCAGGCCGGGGGCAACGCGGGCCATGACATCATTGAAATTGTCACGGTCGATCTGCACGAACTTGCGTTCGCTCATCGGCTTCAGCGGCTCGGTCGGGTCGCCGGCGAAGTCACCCATCACGCCGACGATGAAGGGCAGTTCGCGCTCAATCTCGGCGCCTTCCGTCTCCACCTGGTAGGTGATGTGCACGCGGGGTTTGCGAACCCGGGCCAACTTGTCGTGAATGCTGCCGCTCATCCGCCTGGTTCTCCACAGTTTTAACGGGGTCTTGGCCCCGGCCGAAACGCTTGCATCAATCTAAGCACCGCGTCGTGAAGCCGGTCAACGAACGTCACGGTCACGAAGACGAAACCAGACCTTATCCGGCCGGGCCTTCCAAGGAACGAATGCCGAGCATGGTCAGCATGGTGGCGCGGGCCTTCTCGTCGGTCAGCACTTCCGCCAGCAATTCAGGCAGCGGCAGCCGGGCACGGCGGACCGCGTCGTTCAAGGTGTAGGCCAGGGGGGAATGCGGCTCGGTCTTGTGGAACCAAGCGGCGAGTTCCTCCAACTGGCGAATGGCGTCTTCGCGCGTGCGCAGCGGACGAGGGCCGGCGGCGGGGGCACCACCAGCGGCAGTGGCGGCTTCCGGCACTTCGGCCGCGGCTTCCTCAGGCATGGCCTCGGCCTCCAGAACTTCCTCGGGCAAGGCGCCGGCGATGCGTTCGCCGATCTGCTGCACGCGCTCGAGCAATTCGGTCACCCGGCGGGTGCTGGGGCCGCTGGAGCCGAAGCGGTCATCCAGCTTCATGGTCATGCTGGCCCAGGCGCGGTTGGTGGCGCGGGCGGCCACGCCCACGTTGCGCAGGTCCCGCATGGCCGCGCGGGCGGCGTTTTCGAGATCGGTCAGGACCGGCACGCCGGCGGCCAGGCGGGCCTTCTGCCGGGCGGCATCGCCAATGGCGGCCACATCCTCGGCGGCCTGCCACAGGTGCAGGCTGATGGTCTTTCCCTCGGCATTGCGGAACAGCGGCATGCGGCGCAGCGCCTGCATGATGGTGCCATCTGAATCCGCGCCGGCCAGACCGCCAATGGGCGAGGAGCGGACTTCCATGCCGTCCTCGTCGGGCTGAGGGAAGCCGGGTTCCCAGTATTTCTCGGCCAGGCCTTCGATCAGTGCGGCGGCGGCGGCCAGGCCAGGCAGGCCATCAATCCGCACCACGGCCTCGCATAGCCAGGCGGCAACTTCGAAGTCCTTCGACTTCTCGGCCAGGCATTGCAGGGCCAGACGCTTCACATCGCGCCAGGCCTGGGGCGGGGCAGGGGTTTCGTCGCCCGTGGCGGAATCCTGGGCGCGTTCCTCGGCGCGGGCATCGGCACGGGCGTCGCGCAGCTTTTGGTAGGGCGAGGCTGGGGAGTAGTCGGTCCGCAGGTCTACGCCTGCGCCGCCATCGCCTTCGGCCAGCGGCGCCAGCAACAGGTCGAGGTCAAGAACGTTTTCGGCCATGCCTGCCTCATGTTGGAAGTGACGGTAATGTGATTATCGGGTCTTTAGTGGTGACGGCCCGACGATAGATAACACGTATTTGGATGATAGACAGTGGGCGCTGGACTTCCGTCGCCCGACGGTTTTCTATCATGCCATTATCCAGTGTGAGCGGCCCGGCTTAATGGGCGGCCTGACGGACCGAGGGAGAACGAGCGACCATGGTGGCTATTGATCTGAAGTCGCTTGTTGCCCGATTGGATGGGCTTTGCCGTAGGCAACTGGAAGCCGCGGCTGGGCTGACACTGTCTCGCTCGCACTACAATGTGGAAATCGAGCACCTGCTGCTGAAGCTTGTGGAGACTCAAGGGTCGGACGTGGCGGCGATTCTGCCGCGTCAGGGCGTGGATGCCGGGCGCGTTGCCGCCGAGTTGACCCGGGCGCTGGACAAGCTGCGCACCGGCAACGCCCGGGCGCCGGCGCTTTCGCCGGATATCGTCACCTGGATGCGGGAAGCCTGGCTGCTGGCCTCGCTGGAAGGCAATGGGGCGCGGGTGCGGTCCGGCCATATGCTGGCGGCGTTGTTGACCGACGAAGCGCTGGTGCGCTCGGTGAAGGACAGCGCGCCGAGCCTGCTGGCGCTGCCGGCCGAGGCGCTGCGGCGCGGCGGCTTTGAGGCAATGACCGAGGGCAGCGAAGAGGCCAACGAGGCCAGCCCCGCGGCGGCGGCTGGCGCGGCTCCGGGCGCTGGTGGTGGCGAGGCGCCGCGTGCCGGCGGCCCGCTGGACCAGTTCTGCACCGACCTGACAGCGCAGGCCAAGGCCGGCAAGATCGACCCCATTCTGGGCCGTGACGGCGAGATCCGGCAGGTTATCGATATTCTGACCCGGCGGCGGCAGAACAACCCCATCCTCACCGGTGAGCCGGGCGTGGGCAAAACCGCCGTGGCCGAAGGGCTGGCGCTGCGCATTGCTGCTGGCGACGTGCCCGACGCGCTGAAGAAGGTGCGGCTGATGTCGCTGGACCTGGGCCTGCTGCAGGCCGGTGCCGGCATGAAGGGCGAGTTTGAGAA
>CANFIE010000414.1 GCA_947446625.1 Acetobacteraceae bacterium
GGCAGCAGCGTGGCGGCGGCCAGAATATCGTGGTTCGGCGGGCCGCTCAGGCCAAAGCGGGCCAGCCGCGCCTCCGAGGGTGGGTCGCCGCCGCCCGGAATGCGCCGGCTGGCTTCCATGCCCCAGCCCAGCACGGGGCGTTCGGCGATGCGTTCAATGGCGAAGTCCCAGATCACCAGCCGATGCGCCGCCGAGACCGGCAGGTGCCCGGCCGGCACGCCCCGCGCCAAGCCGGGGCCGAGCAGCAGCGGCATGGCCAGCAGCAGCAGCGCCAGCGCCGGGCCGGGCACGCGCAGCAGGGCGCGGGGCGCCAGGTGGAACAGTAACCCCACCAGGCCGGCGGCCAGCACCGCCACCTTGGCGGCCTCTCCGGGCAGGGAAATCACAATGGCGCCGCCGGCCAACATGCCCAGCAGGCGCATCCAGCCCGGCAGGCCGGGAATGGCGGCAGTGAGCGGCAGCAGCAGCGCCATGGCCGAGGCCGCGGGCTTCAGGCCGAATTCAATGCCAGGGCGCTCCGTCAGGCCGCGTACGCCCAGGCGCAGGGCGTGGCCGCTGGCCATGTCCAGCCCTGCCGCCAGCAGGCCGGCGGCCAGCCCCGCCGCACCGGCCAGCAGCATGCGCTGCCGGGCCTCGGCCGTGTCGGCCGCCACGGCGCGGCAGGCGGCGGCACCCAGCGCCACATAGGCGCCAAGCTGCACGGCGGTGAACAGGGCACGGCGTGGCTCCAGCGCCCAGGAGGCACTGATAGCCGCCCAGCCGAACAGTGCCAGCGCCGCCCACAACACCCCGCCGCTGGGCCAAGGCCAGCGCCGTTCCCGCCAGTAATGCAGCGCCACGGCGGCCAGCAACGCCACCGTTGTGATGGGCGCCAGCGCCTTGGACTGCAGCACCGCCACGAAGGGCGCCACCGCCAGGGCAACCGCCAGCGCGCCAGCCGGGGTGGCGGCGCGGATCAGGAACAGCAAGGCGGGGCTTCCTCAGACGGCGGCAATGCTTTCGCGGCGCAGCTGCACGGTCAGTTCGTCCAGCGCGCGGGAAACACGGTCCAGCATCTCATCCACCTCGGCCTTGGTGATGATGAGCGGCGGCGAGAAGCCCAGCACGTCATTGGTCATGGCGCGCAGGATAACGCCGTGCTGTTCGCCCAGCTTCATCATGCGCGGGCCCACCTTCTGCGCGGGGTCGAAGTTGGTGTGGCTGGCCTTGTCGGCCACCATTTCCAGCCCGGCGATGAGGCCGACGCCGCGGATTTCGCCCACCAGCGGGTGGTTGGCGAAGCGGGCGCGCAACTGCTGCTGAAGGTGTGGGCCAACCTCGGCCACATGGCCGCCGATGTTGATCTCGTCGTAGATCTTCAGCGTCTCGATCGCCACCGCCGCCGGCACCGGATGGCCGGAATAGGTAAACCCATGGCCGAAGGTGCCGACGCTGGAGGAACCCTCCACAATGCCCTGGTACACCGCCTCATTGATGATGACCGCCGAGATCGGCAGGAAGCTGGCGCTCAGCGCCTTGGCGCAAACCAGGATGTCGGGCTGGATGCCCATGGTCTGGCTGCCCCAGGGATTGCCGGTGCGGTGGAAGCCACAGATCACCTCATCGGCCACGAACAGTACGTCGTGCTTCTTCAGTACGGCCTGGACTTTCTCGAAGTAGGTGGCGGGCGGCACGATGACGCCACCGGCGCCCATCACCGGCTCGGCCCAGAAGGCGGCCACCGTCTCCGGCCCTTCCTTCACGATCAGGTCGTCAATCTCCTGCGCCAGCCGGGTGGCGAAGGCCTCCTCGGTCTCGCCGGGCAGGGCGTTGTGGTAGTGGTGCGGGGTGGAGACGTGGTGGAAGCCCGGCAGCGGCAGGTCGAACAGCTTGTGGTTGGCGGGCAGGCCGGTCAGGCAGGCGGCGGCCAGGGTAATGCCGTGGTAGCCCTTCAGCCGGGCGATGATCTTCTTCTTCGCCGGGCGGCCCATGGCGTTGTTCATGTACCAGATCATCTTGATCGCGCTGTCATTCGCCTCAGACCCGGAATTGGCAAAGAAGGCCTTGCTCATCGGCAGGCCATTGCTGGAAAGCGGGGCGCGCTCCAGCAGCATCTCGGCCAGGTCCACCATGGGGTCATGCGATTTGCCGGCGAAGGCGTGGTAGAAGGGCAGCTTGCGCATCTGCGTGGCCGCCGCCTGCACCAGGCGTTCATTGTCGAAGCCGAGTGAGGCGCACCAGAGGCCGGCGACGCTCTCGATGTATTCCTTGCCCTGGTCGTCAAACACCCGCACGCCCTTGCCCCGGCTGATAACCACCGGGCCGTTGACCTGATGCGCCTTGGCATCGGTGAACGGGTGCAGAACACTGGCAATGTCGCGGGCGGCGGTGGAATTGCGGGGCGGGGTCATCAATAATTCTCCGGCGGGGCAAGGGGCATCCTAGCGTCTGATCGTCGCCGGTGAAATCACCGGCGGCGTGAATCAGCCGCTCGAACGAAGGCCTAGGGTCTGAGAGACCCTAGGCGCGCCGGCCGGTTACGGCCAGTGTTGCCCAGGCTTGTTGCGCAATGGTCCAGGGGAGGCGCCGATGCCGAAGTTGAGCCCGCCAGGGCATGACCCGCTGGAGGACACCATCCGCGCCCGCCTGGCGGTGGCGGAGCAGCCCGACCGCGTGCTGGGCTTGCCCGACCCGGTGCAAGGGCCGGTGCTGGCGCTGCTGATGGTGCATCCGCTGGCCTGGGGCGCGCTGTGGCTGAAGCTGCTGCGGCTGGACCCCGGCGAGGCGCTGCCGTTGCTGTCCCTCACCCAGGACAGCTTGATGCAGGGGAGCCTGCTTTTTGCCCTGGCGCTGCTGGCGCAATGCGTGCTGCTGGTGCCGCCGGTGCTGCTGACCGCGGCCGGGGTATTCTGGGGCTGGGTGCTGCTGGCCCTGGCCGGCGCCGCCGCCTGGCCGCCCTTGCCCTGACGGATGGCGCCACCCACCTGCAGGTGGCAAACTAGCGGCTTGCTGAAATCCAAGGACTGGCATGTACGACGTTCGGCCACACGCGGCGCATTGGGGTTATTTCGAGGCGTTGGTGAAGGGCGGGACGCTGATCGGCGCCCGGGGGTTTGAGCAGGACCCCAACCCCGGCAGCCTGCTGGATGCCACGGCCGATGCGGTGCATTCCCCGGCGCGGATCGACCAGCCCTATGTCCGCAAGGGCTGGCTGCAGGGCCGGCGGCGCGGCCACATGCGCGGGGGCGACCCCTTTGTGCCGGTCAGCTGGGACCGGGTGACCCGGATTCTGGCCGAGGAAACTGCCCGCACCCGGGCCGAGCATGGCGACCGCAGCATTTTCGGCGGCAGCTATGGCTGGGCCTCGGCCGGGCGCTACCACCATGCCAAGACGCAATTGCAGCGCTTCCTGGGCCAGGGCGGCGGGTTCACTTCCTCGGTCACCTCGTATTCCTACGCCGCCGCGCAAACGCTGATGCCGCATGTGCTGGGCACCAATGAGGTGGTGCTAGGCCGGGTGACCGACTGGCACGCCATTGCCCGCTACGCCAAGGTGATGGTCTGCTTCGGCGGGCTGGCGACGAAGAACGGGCTGGTCACCTCGGGCGGTGGTGGCCGGCATGACTACAAGCTGATGATGCGCCGGGCGCATCAGGCCGGGGTGCGCTTCGTCAACATCTCGCCCTTTCAGGGAGACACCGAGGCCGCCTTGCAGGCCGAGTGGATCCCCATTCGCCCGGGCACCGACACGGCGATGATGCTGGCCATGGGCCATGTGCTCATCACCAGCCACCGGTATGACGAAGGCTTCCTCAACCGCTGCACGGTGGGGTTTGAGAAGCTGCGCGACTACATCATGGGCGATGCCGAGGATGGCATTGCCAAGACCCCGGAATGGGCCGAGCGCATCACCGGCGTGCCGGCGCAGCGGGTGCGGCAGCTGGTGCTGGACTGCACGGTTAACCCGGCCATGCTCACCGCC
>CANFIE010000415.1 GCA_947446625.1 Acetobacteraceae bacterium
CCTCCCTCGGCGCCGCCACCGTCAGCGGCGGCACCTGGAGCTTCGCCAATGGCAGCGCCACCGAAGGCGCCCATACCTACACCGCCGTCGCCACCGACGCCGCTGGCAACACCGCCACCAGCGCCACGCTGAGCATCACGCTCGACAGCGCCGCGCCCAGCACCACCATCGCGCTGAGCAGCGACAGCGGCAGCAGCAGCGTCGACAAGATCACCAACGACCCGACGCTGAGCGGCACCACAACCGCCGGCCTCACCGTCACCATCAAGGAAGGCCTCACCACCCTCGGCACCACGGTTGCCGATGGCTCAGGCAACTGGTCCTTCACCCCCACCGGTGGCGCCGCCACCGCCGGCACCCATAGCTACAGCGCCACGGTCACCGACCTGGCCGGCAACGCCAGCACCGCCACCCTGGCCGACGTCGTCATCGACAAGACCATCGCCACCCCCACCATAACCCTGGGCACCGACAGCGGCAGCAGCAGCACCGACGGCGTCACCAACGCCGCCGCGCTCAGCGGCACGGTGGAAGCCGGCGCCACAGTGGAAATCTTCGAGGGCGTGACCTCCCTCGGCGCCGCCACCGTCAGCGGCGGCACCTGGAGCTTCGCCAATGGCAGCGCCACCGAAGGCGCCCATACCTACACCGCCGTCGCCACCGACGCCGCTGGCAACACCGCCACCAGCGCCACGCTCAACATCACCTATGACACCACGGCCGATGCCGGCAACGATGCCAGCGTCACCGTGGACCGCAGCGCAGACAATGTGCTGCAATATGCCGAGACCAACACCGTCAGCGTCACCGTTACCGGCATCGACAGCAACGCCACCGCATCGGTGGATTTCTTCGACGGTACGCACCACTACAGCGCCACGGTCGTCAACGGCGCCAACAACATCAACCTTGCCGGCCATGGGCTGAACCTTGGCTCGGTCGCCACCCCCACCACTCTGACCTATTCGCTCAGCCTGGCGGACAGTGCCGGCAATACCGCCTCGGTCTCGGGCGACACGGTCGATGTCGTGATTTGCTTCTACCCCGGCACGCTGGTGGCCACGCCGCAAGGTCCGCGCGCGGTGGAAACCCTGGCGATTGGCGACCTGGTGCTGACGCATGACGGCGAGGCCCGCCCGGTGCGCTGGATGGGCCGGCAGACGGTTTCCACGCGCTTCGCCGACCCGCTGCGGGTGCTGCCCATCCGCATCAGCGCCGGCGCCTTGGGCAATGGCCTGCCCGAGCGCGACCTGCTGGTCTCGCCCGACCACGCCCTGCTGGTCGACGGCATCCTGGTCCAGGCTGCTGCGCTGGTGCACATCCCCGGCATCCTGCGGGAAGCCGAGGTGCCGGAGCGCTTCACCTACCACCACGTGGAACTGGCCGACCACAGCCTGATCCTGGCCGAAGGCGTGCCGGCGGAAACCTTCGTCGACAATGTAGACCGCCTGAGCTTCGACAACTGGGCCGAGCATGAAGCGCTGTACGGCCATCTGCCGACCATCCACGAGATGGACCTGCCGCGCGCCAAATCCGCCCGCCAGTTGCCGCTGGCGCTGCGCAACCGCCTCATCGGCCGCGCCGCGGCCTAGAGCAATATCCATTCCGATGGAATCATCAGAATGGATTTCTTGCTCTAGTTTCAAATGGTTATAGAGGACCATGCCCTCGACAGAGTGCCTAGTCCTCTGATGCAAAAAGGGCCGGAGGGCATCGCCCCCCGGCCCATTCCAGCCTACCGCAAGGCCGCCGGGGCTCAGCCCTTGGCGGCCTTGTCCATTTCAGCAAACACTTCCATGGCCACTCGCACCGCCGAAACCGCGGTGGGCACGCCGGCGTAAATGCCCACGTGCAGGAAAATCTCCTTCAGCTCCTCCCGCGTCAGGCCATTGTTGATGCCCATGCGGATATGGCCCTTCAGTTCCTCGGTGCGGCCCAGCGCAGTCAGCACGGAAATGGTGATGGTGCTGCGCGTGGTGCGCTCCAGCCCCGGCCGCGCCCATACGGCGCCGAAGCAATGCTCAAACAGGAATTGCCGCAGCTCGCCGGTCATGTCGTGTTCGGCGGCCTGGTCCACGGCGGCCTGCGCCACCTTCTCGCCGCGCATCTCAAACCAAATGTCGCGGCCGGCGTTGTAGAACTCGTTCTCCCGATAGGTGAACTTGGTCATGGGCTTGCTCCTGCCTGGGTGTTGAACGGGGGTGCGGCGCTCATGTCACCGCGCCGGGCGCGCCGGTCACCAGCGGCCACAGCGCCTCGGCACCCTGCCGTGCCACCAGGGCGCCCAGCAGCATGCTCCAGGCGCTCTCGCCGCCGAATTCCTCACGCCAGCCCCACAGCCGCCGGGTGCAGTGCTGCAGGGCATATTCCTGGGTAAAGCCAATGGCGCCATGCGCCTGGTGAGCGATGGCCGCGCCCACCCCGGCCGCCTCGCCCACGCGGATCTTCGCCACCGCCACTTCCAGCAGCATGGCCTCATCAAGCGGCGCCAGCAGGCGCAGCATCTCGGCAGCGGCATCGGCGGCGGCGCTGGCGGCAGCCACCTCTCCGGCCAGTTGCGCCAGGGCGTGCTGCACCGCCTGAAACCCGCCAATCGGCCGGCCAAACTGCACCCGCTCCCCGGCATAGCGCAGCGAGATGTTGAGGATGCGCTCCAGCGCCCCGGCCATCTGCATGGCCCGCACGGCGGCGCCGAGCAGACGCAGCCCGGCAGGGTCCAGCGTCACGGGGGCGCTCTCCAGCACCGCCACGCCGTCGAACACCACCAGGTCGCGCGCCTCGCCGGCCAGGCTCGCGCTCGGCGTTATCTTGCAGGCGGCGGTTTCCACCAGCGCCACCACCCATGCATCGCCCTGCCGCGCCAGCACGGCCAAATGCTGCGCATGCCGGGCAAAGGGCACCTCGCTGGCACTGCCCCGCAGCCGGCCATCGGCCTCAAGCACCAGCGCTTCGTCCTCGTGCACAGGCGCCAGGCTCATCGGCCCAGCCGGCGAAGCCAGCCCGCCCCGCGCCAGCATCCAGCCGGCCAGCATGGTCTCGGCCAGCGGCACCGGCGCGGCGAAGGCCCCGGCCACGCGCAGCACGCTGAAGCCATCGGCCAGTTCGGCACCACCGCCGCCCAGTTCATCCGGCACCCAGGTCAATGAAAGCCCGGATTCTTCCAACTGCTCCCACAGCGCGGCGGGCCATGTCCCGCCTTCGGCCTGGTTGATCACCTGCGCGGTGCAATGGTCCTGCAGCACGCGGGTGGCGGTTTCCTCAACAATGTTCATCGCCATGGCCTCACCGCAGCCCCAGGCCGCGGGCAATGATGCCGCGCAGCACCTCCCGCGTGCCGCCCTGAATGGTCAGCTTTGGCGCCAGCACGGTGTATTGCCGCATCTCGGCATCGTAGCTGGCGCGGTTGGCGTTGCCGCCGGCCACACGCGGCGGCAGCAAGCGGCGCGCCTGGGTGGGCAGGGCCTGTTCCCAGTTGGTGCCCAAATCCTTCACCAGCGCGGCTTCCACATTCGGCATCTTGCCCTCCTGCAGCATGCCGGCCACCGAAAGCGACATCCGCCGCAGCGTCTTCAAATGCGCCACCTCGCGACCAATCCCCTCGGCCACCCGCGCATCCGGCGCCTCGCCCACGGCGCGGATCAGTTCGCGCAGCACCGGCAGGGTTTCCAAAATCCGGTCTGGCCCGCTGCGCTCATAGGCCAGTTCGGCGGTGGCCTGTTTCCAGGCGCCGTCCAACTCGCCCAGCATGTTCTGCTCGGGGATGAAGACGTCGTCGAACACCACCTCGTTGAACTCATGCCCACCGGCCATGTTCCGAATGGGCCGCACGGTGATGCCGGGCGTCTTCATCTCCAGCACAAACTGGGTCAGCCCGTGCCGGCGGTTTTCCTTGGTGGAAGGCGAGGTGCGGAACAGGCCGATCATGTACATCGCCTTGTGCGCCCCGCTGGTCC
>CANFIE010000416.1 GCA_947446625.1 Acetobacteraceae bacterium
CAGGTTGTAGCCGGGGGCGTCGAACTGCACCTGGTAGCTGCCGGCGGCAAGGCCGGTGAAGCTGTAGGCACCATTGGCGTCGGTGGTGGTGGTTTGCCCGGTTGGGTTGCCGGCGCTGTCGAGCAACGTGACCGTGATGCCGGCCAGGGGGGCATCGCCTGGGTCGCGGATGCCATCGGCGTTGCTGTCGACGAAAGCCATGCCACTGACCGTGCCGGTGCTGGCGCCGTTGGGCGCCTGGTACAGCGCGGCATCAATGGCAAGCAACGCCTGGCCGGAAACCAGGGTGACGGAGGCAGTGCCGGTTTCGGGGTTCAGGTTGCTGTCCAGCGTCGGGTCGCTGCCTGCCAGCATGGGGCTGATGCTGTAGCCCGTGGTGGCGACCTGCACCTGGTAGCTGCCAGGTACCAGGCCGGTGAAGCTATAAGCGCCGTTGCTGTCGGTGGTGGTGGTGCCGGTGGGGTTGCCGGCGCTGTCGAGCAGCGTGACCGCAATGCCGGCCAGGCCTGCCTCGGTATTGGCGCGGATGCCGTTGTTGTCGCCGTCAGCGAAGACCCGGCCGCTGACGCTGGCGGGTTGATACAGCGACGCGTCCACCCCGCTGGTTGGCTCGCCGGCCACTACCACGGCGGAGGCTGGCGGCAGCAGGTTGTAGCCGGGGGCGTCGAACTGCACCTGGTAGCTGCCGGCGGCAAGGCCGGTGAAGCTGTAGGCACCATTGGCGTCGGTGGTGGTGGTTTGCCCGGTTGGGTTGCCGGCGCTGTCGAGCAGCGTGACCGTGATGCCTGCCAGCCCAGGCTCGCCACTGTTCGTCAGGCCGTTGGCGTTGCGGTCGTGGAAGGCGGTGCCGCTGATATCCCCGACCGGGGCGCCGGCGGCGGCGGCGGACACCGTCGTGTCGAAGGTGGTGATCTTGCCGGGGCCGAAGTCGATGTAGAAATACGCAAGGCCGGTGACCTGGGACCAGTCATTCGAGCCGACCATGAAGGTGACCGAACTGGCCGCGTCGTAGTCCACCTGGATGGTGTAGCGCGCGTCGCCGGAAGTGGCGTTGGTGTTGGTGTTGCTGTGGAAGTCGATCAGGCCGGTGGCACTGTCATAGGCATAGGTAATGCTGCCGCCGGTATTGAGGCGGCCGACGCTGAAGTTCTGGAATTGCTGAAACTGCTGGATATCGATGTCGTAGGTGTTTTCGCGCAGGTTCTGCAGCGTAACCGCGGTGCCTTGATGGCTGCTGGCGTTGTAGGAGCCGCTGGCGATGAAATCGACCTGGAACACGGTGCCGGCGCCCGCCGCCGCGGTGCCGGCATTGGTGCTGCCGTCGAAGCGTGGCGAGAAATACAGCCCGCCGGAGGCTTGGTTGCCGTCGCTCGTGTCAGTGGAATCATAGGCGTTGAAGGTAACCTTGGGGTCGATGCTGATGGTGCGGATAATGGCATCCACCCCGCTGCCCGCGGTGCCATACACGTTGCTGTACAGCACCACGTCGCCGACATGGGTGCCATCGCCCAGTTGGGCGGTGCCGGCGTTGAAGGAAAGCTGACCGAAGTTGATGTTGATGATCGAGGGGGTCGGCATGGGGTTCTCCGGTCAGTGGCTGGGGGATGCCGGGCTGGGCCGGGCAAGAAGGGAAATCCCCCTTTCGATGCCGTCCCGAGAGCGTGCGACCGGAGGTGAAACCCAACCAAAAAGGGAAGGAATTTCCTCGGCGCTACTCTGAGTGCCCTTCCTGTCGGAAGAACAGCTCAAATCGGCTAATAAGTCTTCGTCGATGCAACTCATGAGGGTGAAGTAGCATTTTTAGAGACGCAGCTTCAAATCTGATTTTTTAGGTAAATTACGAAATATATCACATAAATTGAACAATTTAATGCAATTTAATGTGAATATTCAGACATCCCAACAAGAATCACTCGTTTTCGCTGCCTCAGTATAGTTTTTGCGGCTTATCTCTGTCGGATGCTTTCCAATTTTGGCGCAAGGTACGGGCGGTCTGCACTCATAGCGTGTATCGCATGAAATGCCCTGGCCCCGCTCCGCATCCGCAACATGCTCGCCCAGTTCGTCACCCTTTGCTGCCCGACCGCGCCCCTTCCGCTGGTGGCGCTGGCGAAGAGCAGCCGCCGATGGTCGCTGGGCGGGCTAACTTGCGCCCACCTGCGGCAGCCAGGCCGCAAGCGGGGAACAGCGGTGAAGGAACAACGGCGGCGTGGCTGGGCTACCCAGGGGTTGGACCTAGTTTCGCTGCGCATGTTCCGGGCTGCGGTCGAGGAGCGCAGCCTGGCCCGCGCCGCCGAGCGCGAGCACCTTGCGCTTGCCGCCCTCAGCCGGCGCATGGCCGAGATGGAGGCGCGGCTGGGCACGCCGCTGCTGCGCCGGCATGACCGCGGGGTGGAACCCACCCCGGCCGGCACGGTGCTGCTGCGGCATCTTGGCCCATTGTTTGACCTGCTGGACCGCGCCTTCGCCGATGTGGAGGCCTTTGCTGCTGGCGCGCGCGGCCATGTGCGGCTGCACGCCGACATCTCCGCCATCACGGGCGACCTGCCGGAGGCGCTGGCCAGTTTTCTCGCCGCCAATCCGGGCATCGAGGTCTCGCTGGAAGAACGGCTGACGGTGGATATCCTGCACGCGGTGCAGACCGACGCGGCCGATCTTGGCCTGGGTTCCGGCACGGTGCAGGCCCACCTGCCGGAACTGCGCATGCTGCCCTGGCGGCAGGAAAGGCTGGTGGCGGTGCTGTGCGCAGGCCATCCGCTGGCGGCCGAGCCTGGTCCGCTGCGCTTCGCCGCGCTGGTGGTACACCCCTTCGTCGGGCTGTCCGGCGCCTCGGCGCTGCGACAGCTGTACCGGCGCCAGGCCGAGGCGATGGGGCTGACGCTGCGCGAAAGGGTCACGGTGGCGAGCTTCGACGGCGTGCGCCGCATGGTGATGGCCGGGCTGGGCGTGGCGATTTTGCCAGAGGCCGGGGCGGGGGCGGGTGCCGAATTGGTGCTGCGCCCGCTGGCGGAATCCTGGGCGCTGCGGCCGCTGGCCCTGTGCGTGCGGCGCGACGCCGAGGCCCTGCCCGCCGCCGCCCGGTTGCTGGCGGCGCACCTGCTGGGCCACGCCTTCCCCTGAGCCGGCCTTCGCCGCCAGCGTATGCTGGCTTGCTGCAATGGGCATGGCGGCACAGGCGGCGGGCCAGCTACGGGCTGGTGCGCCACCTGGGAGAGAAGCCGCCATGTCCCTGCACCGCCGGGCTGCCCTTAGCCTGCTTGCCCTGGCCGCGCCGCGCTTGGCGCGGGCATAAACCTTCACGCCGGGCCGGGCGGTAACGCTGATTGTCCCCACCGCGGCTGGCGGCACCACGGATTTCGCCGCCCGGCTGCTGGCCGAGCCGCTTGCAGCCCGCCTTGGCGTGCCGGTGGTGGTGGATAATCGCGCCGGCGCCAATGGCGTCATAGGCGCCCAGGCCGTGGCTCGCGCGGTGCCGGATGGCCATACGCTGCTGGTGCAGTATTCCGGCTACTATGTTGGCACCCCGGCCGTGGTGCGCAACCTTGGCTGGAACCCGCGCACCGACCTGGCCCCGGTGGCCTTGCTGATGGACGCGCCGCAGGTGCTGCTGGCGCATCTCTCGGTGCCCGCTACCACGCTGGCGGAACTGGTCGCCTATTCCCGCGCCAACCCCGGCAAGCTCAACTACGCCTCCCCCGGCAGCGGTTCCATGCAGCACCTGGGCACCGAGTTGCTGTTGCAGCTGACCGGAACCGAGATGGTGCATGTGCCCTATCGCGGTACCGGCCCGGTGATGCAGGACCTGATCGGCGGGCGGGTGCAGTTGTTCCTCACCACGCCGCCGCCGGCCATGGCCTTCCTGGCCACCGGCCAGTTGCGTGCCCTGGCGCTGGCCGCGCCCGCCCGCCACCCCGCCCTGCCCAGCGTGCCCACCGCCACCGACTGAG
>CANFIE010000417.1 GCA_947446625.1 Acetobacteraceae bacterium
AGCGGAAGCGCTGAGAGGCTGCAAGGCCGGGCCTGGATTGGCTCGGCCTTGGAGCGGTGAAAAACTCAGCCCGGAGGGGGCAGGAAGTTCACGTTGTACTCGGTGGCGATGCGGACCACCTCGGCCGGGTCGGCCACGTTGTGGATGCGGGTGAACAGCTCATACAGGCCATTCGCCGGGCTGACCCAGAACAGCGCCTTCACCGGGCTGCCGGATTTGTTGAAGATGCCGTGCGGAATGCCCATGGGCATGCGGATGAAATCGCCGGTGCTGGCGAATTTGGTCTGGCCGTCGAGGAACAGCTCGAACTTGCCTTCGTGGATGTAGATGAACTCATCCTGGTCGGTGTGGATATGCGGCGGCACGAAGGTGCCGGGCGGGAACAGCGTGTCAAAGGTGAAGCTGGCGGCGGAGAGCTGCTTCGGCTTGTAGGTCTGGCCCAGAATGTTCCAGACGATGCCATTCTCGCCTTCGCCCGCCGGGGTAATGCCGGCGCTCATGGGTGGGATGGACATGGGTGTTTCCCCTCGTTTCAAACGTGCAGGTAAGCTTCGCGCATCTCGGGCGCTGCTGCCAAGGCTTCCGGCGTGCCGGTCCAGACACTGCGACCCTTTTCCACGATCACGAGGTGGTCAGCCAGGCGCATGACGGCTTCGAGGTTCTTGTCGATCAGCAGGATCGCCAGCCCCTCGGCCTTCAGCCGGGCGAGGACGGCCCAGATATCGGCGCGGACCAGTGGCGCCAGGCCTTCGGTGGCTTCATCCAGAATCAGCAGGTCCGGGTTGGTCATCAGGGCGCGGCCGATGGCGAGCATTTGCTGCTCCCCGCCCGAGAGCCGGGCACCGGGGGAGGCGCTGCGTTCCGCCAGCCGGGGAAACAGGGCGTGGACACGGTCCAGCGTCCAGCGGCCGGGGCGGGCGGTGGCGGTCAGGTTTTCCCGGACGGACAGGGTGGGGAAGACCTGGCGGCCTTCCGGCACCAGGCCCAGGCCGTGGCGGGCCACGCGGTGCGGCGGCAGGCCCAGCAGGGAGTTGCCCCAGCAGGTGACCTGGCCGCCCAGCACCTGCCCGCCCATGGCCGGCAGCAGCCCCATGATGGCGCGCAGCGTGGTGGTCTTGCCCATGCCGTTGCGGCCCAGCAGCGCCACCACCTGGCCGGCGGGCACCGCCAGCGAGATGTTGAACAGCACCTGGCTTTGGCCATAGCCGGCGGCGAGGTTCTGGACGCGGAGCATCAGAAATCCTCGCCCAGATAGGCCGCCTGCACCGCCGGGTTGGCGCGGATGCTGGCGGGCGCGCCGCTGGCGATGACCTGGCCATAGACCAGCACGGAAATGCGGTCGGCCAGGGCGAAGACGGCGGGCATGTCGTGCTCGACCAGCAGCATGCCGTAATGCGGCTTCAGCCCTTGCAGGATGCCGATGAGGCGTTCGGTTTCCTCCGGCCCGGCGCCGGCCAGGGGTTCGTCCAGCAGCAGCAGGCGGGGCTGCATGGCCAGGGCGATGGCGAGTTCCAGCTGGCGCTTTTCGCCATGGCTGAGGGCGCCGGCCTGCGCCGCGGCGCGGCTGGCCAGGCCCACCTGTTCCAGCGCCGCCATGGCCTGGGCGTTCAGCGCGGCTTCGGTGGCCGCCGGGCGCCAGAAGCGGAAGGAATGGCCGGCGCGGGCCTGCACCGCCAGCGCCACGTTTTCCAGCACCGAGAAGCCGGGCAGCACGGCGGTGATCTGGAAGCTGCGGGCCAGGCCGAGCCGGGCACGGCGGGCCAGGGGCAGGGCGGTGATGTCCTGGCCGGCGAAGAACACCTGGCCGGCATCGGGCGCCAGCGTGCCGCTGACCTGATGCACCAGCGTGGTTTTGCCGGCGCCATTCGGGCCGATGATGGCGTGGAGTTCGCCGGGGTTGACGGTGAGGGAGACGGCATCCGTCACCACCAGGGCGCCGAAGGCCTTGTGCAGGCCGCGCAGTTCCAGCAGCGGTTCAGCCACGGCGCAGCAGCCCGGGCAGGGAGAGCAACCCGCCCTTCAGGTACAGCGCCACCAGCACCAGCAGCGGGCCGAAGATGAGGCGCCAATGCGGGGTGAGCTCGGCCAGGTATTCCTCCAGCAGCACAAAGGCCAGGGCGCCGAGGATGGCACCGTGCAACTGGCCCAGGCCGCCGAGGATGACCATGAACAGCAGGTCTCCGCTGCGTTGCCAGGCGATGAAGCTGGGGGCGACGAATTCCGTGGCATTGGCCAGCAGGGCGCCGGCCAGCCCGCCCAGCGCGCCGGCCAGGGTATAGGCCAGCAGCTGGTAGGGGTAGGGCGAGAAGCCCAGTGCCTGGGTGCGCAGCGGGTTTTCCCGCGCCGCGCGCAGTACCCGGCCGAAGCGCGAGGCCAGCAGCCGGCGGCCGCCATACCAGGCGCCCAGCAGCAGCAGCAGCAGGGCGTAGTGGAAGAACCAGCGGTCCTCCAGCAGGCGGGTGCCGAACAGGCTGGTGCGACCGTAGAAGGTATAACCGTCGTCGCCGCCATAGGCCGAGAGCGAGGCCGCGGTGAAGAAGGCCATCTGCCCGAAGGCCAGGGTTATCATGATGAAGTTGACGCCGCTGGTGCGGATGGCGACGGCGCCGGTGAGCAGGGCGAAAAGGCCGCCGGCCAGGATGGCGACGGGAAAGACCACCAGGGCATCGGTGATGCGGGCTGCGTCGAGCATGACGACCGCATAGGCGCCCACGCCCATGCAGGCGGCATGGCCCAGGCTGACCAGCCCGGCGCCGCCCACCAGCACGGCGAGGCCGATGGCGGAGAGGGCCAGGATGATGGCGCGGGCGAGCAGCGAGAGGCTGTGCCCGGCGCCGAAGCCGAGCAGCGGTGCCAGGGCCAGTGCGGCGAAGAGCGCCAGCGGCACGGCATGGGGTTTCAGGCGGGCGAGCACTCAGCCGGCCCGCACGGGGAACAGGCCGCGTGGGCGCCAGGCCAGAATGCCGGCCATGGCGATATAGACCAGCATGGATGCCAGCGCCGCGCCGGTTTGCCGCGCCGGGGAGGGCGCCAGGAACAGGCGCATCAGGTCCGGCATCAGGGAGCGGCCCAGGGTTTCGATGAGGCCGACGAGGAGGGCCGCGATGAAGGCGCCGCGCACGCTGCCAATGCCGCCGATGACGATGACGACGAAGGCGAGGATGAGCACGGTGTCTCCCATGCCCGGTTCCACGGAGAGGATGGGCGCGGCCATGACGCCGGCGAAGCCCGCCAGCATGGCGCCGCAGCCGAAGACCAGCATGAACAGACGGTGGATATCGACGCCGAGCGCCGCGACCATGGGGGCGTTGCTGGCCCCGGCGCGCACCAGGGCGCCGACGCGGGTGCGTTCCACCACCAGCCAGAGCAGCCCGGCGGTGGCGAGGCCGGCGACCAGGATGGCGGCGCGGTAGAGCGGATAGGTGAGGCCGGGCATCAGCTGGATGCCGCCTTCCAGCAAAGCGGGAGTGGGCATTTGCAGCGGCGCGCTGCCCCAGGCCAGCCGCACCAGCTGGTTGATGCTGAGGATGACGCCGAAGGTGGCCAGCACCTGGGCCAGATGGTCCCGCGCGTAGAGGTGCCGGAACACCAGCCACTCAAGCAGCAGCCCGGCCAGCAGGGCCAGGGGCAGGGCCAGCAGCAGCGCCCACCAGAAGCTGCCGGTGGCCGCCGCCAGGCTGGCGCCGAGATAGGCGCCCAGCATGTACTGCACGCCATGCGCCAGGTTGATGAAATCCATCACGCCGAAGACCAGCGTGAGCCCCGCCGCCACCAGGAACAGCAGCACGCCGAACTGCAACCCGTTCAAGCCTTGGATGAGAAGCAGTTGGGTGGACAAGTCAGGAGTAGCCTGTTGGAGGGCGAGGCAAGCGGCCCCGGGCGGCCAAGGGTATGGCCGCCCGGGCGTTGGGTTACATGCGGCACTCGGCGGCGTAGGGGTCGG
>CANFIE010000418.1 GCA_947446625.1 Acetobacteraceae bacterium
ACACATCCACCTGCGCCCCGGCCACCGGCGCGCCGCTGGGGTCGGCCACCACCACCCGCACTTCCAGCGCCTCGCCCGGCCAGCCCGGGGCAATATTGTCGCCATTCTTCAGCACCGGCGGGTTTTCGCGGTGGAACGGCCCCAGCACCGTCGTCTCGGTCACGTTCTCGGCGCTGGCATGGGTAATGGCGTCCACCAGCATGGTCACGCCCGCCACGTCCGAAAGCAGAATCCACTCATTCCGCTTGTCGGTCACAAACGGCCCCATCGCCGAGAGGAACTTGATGCCAAGGTCCCATTCCGCCGGCGTCAGCTTCACGTCGCGCACAAAGGCATGCGCGTGCTTCAGCAGGCTGGTCATGATCTCGGCGGTGCGTGGGTCAATATCCGGCTGAATCCGGCCCAGCACCGCCTCGGTCAGGTTGGCGTCGGTATAGGTCACGTGGTTGTCGGGCATCGCGGCTTCTCCTACGGAGGCATGGGTCTCGGGGGTCAACACAACACGGCCGCGCGTCCCGCGGCCAACAAGCTCATAGGCGGCGCGGGCTTCGGCCAGCGCAAAGCTGTGCGCCACCACCGGCGCCGGCAGCGCGCCGCTCTCAAATCCGGGGCGCAGCCCTTCCAGCAGCGCGGCGCATTCCACCGCACCGCGCGCCAGGCTGTCCACGCCAATCAACCGTGCTTCGCGGCGCAGAAAGCCGCCCAGCTCAATCCCCAGCTTGCCGCCCGGGCCGCCGGCAATCAGCACCACCCGCCCGCGCTGCGCCAGCACGCCCAGCGCGCTGGTCAGCAACGCCGCATGGCCGATGCAATCCACCACCACATCGGCGCCGCGCCCGCCGGTCAGCGCCGCCACGGCCTCACCCGGCGAGATTACGTTCAGGTCAATGAAGCGCTGCGCCGTCTCGGCCGCTGCATGGCCAGGCTGCGGCCGGCCCCGCTGGGCGGCAATAACCGTGGCGCCGCGCTGGCGGGCCAGGGCGCATGCCGCGCCGCCCACCCCGCCGCTGGCGCCCAGCACCAGCACCGTCTCGCCCGGCTGCACGGCCGCGTAATCCAGCCCCAGCGCGGCGGTCACATAGCTCACCCCCACCGCCCCGGCCTGCTCGAAGCTCAGCCCCGCCGGCTTGCGCGCCAGCGCCGCCACCGGCAGCCGCAGCAGCCCGGTGTGGCTGCCGTCTCGGGTAAAGCCGAACTCGCCGCCGCTGCCCCACACCTCGGCGCCCAGCCATGCCGCCGGCCCGGCCTGCACCACCCCGGCGAAATCCCGCCCCGGGGTGCGCGGCGGCACGGTCTGGCGCATGCGCCCAGCCAGGTTCAGCACATCGGCATGGTTCACCCCGGCGGCCCGCACCGCCACCAGCGCCTCATCCGGTCCAACCGTCGCCACCGGCATCTCAGCCAGTTCCAGCACCGCCGGCGCGCCAAAGCGCTTGAACCGCAACGCCTGCGTTGTGCTGGCCGGCTGAACCATTCCTGCCATGCCCGTTTCCATTCCCTGTTGCGGCAAGCCTAGAGCAATATCCATTCTGATGGAAACATCAGAATGGATTTCTTGCTCTAGTTTCAAATGGTTATAGAGCACGAAATGCGCCCGAAAGGGCGCACAGTGCTCTAGCCCAATCAGGGGCGGCCCGGCTATTCTGCCGCTACATGGAACAGCAAAGCGAACTCGCCAAGATCAAGGCCCGCATCCGCGCCCTGGCCGCCAAAACCGTGGACCGTGGCTGCTCCGAGGCCGAGGCCATGGCCGCCGCCGCCAAGGTGGGGGAACTCCTCGCCGTCTATGGCCTCACCATGTCCGAGGTGGAACTGCGCGAGGAAGCCTGCGTCCAGCGCCGCATCCCCGTGCTGGGCACTGGCCGCCAGGCGCTGCGCTGGGTCTTCCCCGCCATTCTGCGCCTGTGCGAATGCCGCGGCTGGACCGATGGCCGGCAGGACTTCGTGCTGTTCGGGCTGGAGCCCGATGTGCAGATGGCCGAATACCTGCTCGCCGTGGTCGGTCGCGCCCTGGAAACCGAGGAAGCCCGCTACCGCGCCGGCCCCGACTACGCCGCCCGCACCCAACCGCCCCAGGCGGTGCTGCGCAGCTTCCGCTACGGCTACGCCGACCGCGTCAGCAAACGGTTGGACGCCATGGCGCAGGAGCGCGAGGCCACCATCGCCGCCCAGCAGGCCGCCCGCGCCGGCACCGCCCTGGTGCTGGTGAAGCAGAGCATCATCCAGGAGAAATTCCGCAGCCTCGGCATCAACCTGCGCAGCGTTTCCGCCACCGCTACGGTGCGCGACCGCGGCGCCTATGGCCATGGCGCCGCAGCCGGGGGGCGCGTTGGCCTGCACACCCCGGTGGGCGGCGGCGCCGCCGGCGGTGCCCTGCCACGCGGCCGAAAGTGAAAGACCCGCAGCGCCGCCGGCTCTACGCCTGGGAGGACCGCGAGGTTGCCCCGCGCGACACTTCCCTGGTGCCCTACGCGCAGCTGCAAACCTTGGTGGATTATGTCTGGGTGCAGGAAGGCCTGGCCTGGCCGCCACTCATCCGCCCACTGTCAAAACGCGCCCGCCGCACCGTGGCCCGCGCCACCCGCCTGGCCATCGAAGCGCCCGAGCGGCTCGCCACCTGGGTGCTGCTGCATGAACTCGCCCATGCCATGTCCAGCACCGCCGAGGACCGCAGCGACGGCCATGGCCCCATCTTCGTCGGCCTCTACCTGAAGCTGCTGGTGGCCTATGCCCGCATGCCCCGCGCCGAGCTGGAAGCCTCGCTGCGCCGCGCCCGGCTGGAATGGGACCCCGCCGCCCATGCGGTGTTCCTCGCATGAAACCGTTCTGGGACTTCTCGCTGGCCCTCTACGCCCGCCCCGGCATCGCCCCCGCCTGCCTGACGTTGCAGGACAGCCACGGCCAGGACGTCAACCTGCTGCTGTTCTGCTGCTGGGTTGGAGAGCCCCTCACCGCCGCAGCCCTGGCCGAAGCCGATGCCCTGGTGGCCCCCTGGCGTACCCAGGTGGTGCAGCCGCTGCGCGCCGTGCGCCGCTGGCTGAAAACCCGCGACGAACCCCTGCGCCAGGCCGTGGCCGCCCAGGAACTCGCCGCCGAGCAACGCCAGCAGGCCATGCTGCACGCATGGGCCATGGCCCGCTGGCCCGGCGCCGGCCGCACCCCGGGCCGCCACGCCGCCGCCAACCTGGCCCTGCTCACCCAGGCGCCGGAATCCCGGCTCCTGGCCGAAGCCGCTCAGTTCCCCTGATTCAACCAGATGGCGTTGGGGTGCAGAATGGTGGCGTTCCGCGCTTCCTCCACATTCCGCGCGCCAGACTGCGCGAAGGTGCCGCGCACCTCCTCCAGAAACGCCGCCGTCTGGTGGTCGCCGCCTTCCTCGCCCAGCGCCGCCACCGCCCACAAAAACGCGCGGCCCGAAAAGCAGAAATCCGCCCCCGCCGCCAGCGCCCGGGTCACGTCCAGCCCGCTGCGCACGCTGCTGTCCAGCATCACCGTGGCCCGCCCGGCCAGCTGCGCCGCAATGGCCGGCAGCGTGTCTATCGAAGCCGGCGCCGCATCGAATTGCCGCCCCCCATGGTTGGAAACCACCACGCCATCGCAGCCCAACTGCACCGCCAGCTCGGCATCCTCGGGGTGCTGAATCCCCTTCACCACCAGCGGCCCCTGCCAAATATCGCGGATCCGCCGGATCACGTCCCAGGTCAGCCCGCTGGTCATGTTCTGCTGCACAAAGGCGGCTATCTGCTGCGCGCCGGGGTTGTCGCCGGCATATTTCGCCAGGTTGGGAAAGCGCGGCTGGCCGTAGCGGAGCGACCGCAGCGCCCAGCGCGGATGCCGCATGATCTCGGCAATCACATCCGGCCGAAACTTGAACGGCACCACCAGCCCGTTGCGGATATCATGCACCCGCTTCTGCCGCGCCGGCACGTCCAGCGTCAGCAT
>CANFIE010000419.1 GCA_947446625.1 Acetobacteraceae bacterium
AGAATGAGCCCCGGGGGGAGACCTCCGGGGCTTTTTCATGTCATGCTGGCGGCATGTGGATCCGCCTGCTCATGCTCCTCGGTGGTGGCATCACCACCCTGTTCCTGTCCCGAGACGCCGCCAATTTCGAGGTGGTGGCCGGCATGGTCAGCATGCTGGTGCTGGTGGCCGCCCTCATCATCATCGGCTTCAGCCGGCGCGACCCGTAGAGCCTGATCCGCGCAGGCGGTATCGCCGGAGCAGTGAACAGCCGCTCAAACAACGCCAGCGCCACGAGGCGCATCGCCGCAGGCCACCCCATCCCGCAGCCGGGGGGCACGCGCCCAGCCATGGTTGCCCAGAGCAATATCCATTCTGATGGAATCATCAGATCAGATTTCTTGGCCTAGTTTCAAATGGTTATAGAGCCCGAAATGCGCCCAGCAGGGCGCATGGTGCTCTAAGCTCTGCACAGCGCCGCATGCCGCCAAAGGCCAGCCAGCGCCCTGCCGGCCCCGCCTCAGCCGTCCAGCCGCTGCAACTTCCGCAGGCTGGGGAACAGCCACATCCAGCCCGCCGCTATCAGCAGGGTGCAGGCCCCGCCCAGCAGCGCCGCCGGCACCGCGCCAAACAGCGCCGCCGCCAGCCCGGCGCGAAACTCGCCCAACTGGTTCGAGGTTCCCACAAACAGCGAGTTCACCGCCGAAACCCGGCCGCGCATCTCATCCGGCGTGTTCAGTTGCACCAGTGAAAAGCGGATCACCACGCTCACCACATCCGCCGCCCCCACCACCGCCAGCGCGGCCACCGAAAGCGCCAGGCTGCGCGAGAGCGCAAACACGCAGGTGCCCAGCCCAAAGGTGAACAGCGCCAGAAACAGCGTGCGCCCCACCGGCGGCCGCAGCGGCCGGTTGGCCAGCCACAGGCTCATCGCCAGCGCCCCCAGGGCCGGCGCGGCGCGCAGCAGGCCCAGCCCTTCCGGCCCGGTGCCCAGCACGTCCTTGGCGTAAATCGGCAGCAGCGCCACCGTGGCGCCCAGCAGCGTCGCGAACAAATCCAGCGAAATACTGCCCAGCACAATCATGTGCCGCCGCACAAAGCCAATGCCGGAAAGCACGCTGGCAATCGAAACCGGCTCCCGCGCCTGCTGCGGCCCGGCCGGAATCCGCGCCGCGCACCCCGCCGCCGCCAGCAGCCCCAGCATCGCGCCGGCAAACACCACATGCCCGCCAAACCCCAACAGCAACCCGCCCAGCGCCGGCCCACATATCTGCGCCGTCTGGTTGGCGCTGGCGCTCCAGGCGCTGGCCCGCGGCACCAGGGCGCGCGGCACCAGCCCAGGCAGAATCGCCGAAATCGTCGGCGCCTCCACCGCCCGCGCCGCGCCGATCAGCGCAATGGTGGCGAAAATCCCGCCCCGGCCCAGCCAGTCCCCCAGCGTGCCCAGCGCCAGGAACAGCGCCCCCAACGCCGCCGCCGCCTGGCAGCCGGCAATGATCATCCGGCGGTCGAATCGGTCGGCCAACTGCCCCGCCGGCAGGGTCAGCACGAACATCGGCAGGAATTGCGCCAGCCCGACATAGGCCAGGTCCATCGCCCGGCCGCTCAGCGAATACACTTGCCAGGCCACCGCCACGGCCAAGGCCTGAAAGCTCAGCGTGGCGAGCGAGCGCGAAAACCAGAACAGGCGGAACGGCGTATGCCGCATGGGGGAAGCATGTTCCCCGGCATTCTCTTGCATCGCCGCATCAAGCGGGAAGTGCCCCGCCCCGTCTACCCCCGCTCCACCGGCACAATCGTCACCCGCCGCATCTCGCCGCCGCGCAGAAACGCCACCTCGGTAATCCGCCCCACCCGCTCGCCGGTCAGCCAGCGCAGCAGGCTGTCCACGCCGGTCGCCGCGTGGCCGCCGATGCTCACCACCATGTCACCCGGCTCCAGCCCGGCCCTGGCCGCCGGCGTGCCCGGCTGCACCCCGGCCACCAGCACGCCGCTGGCCTGTTCCAGCCCATGCAGCCGGGCCAGCCGGCGCGGAATCTCCTCCCGCTGCCCGGCCAGCCCCAGCTGCGCCCGCTTCACCCGGCCAAACCGCACCAAATGGCCCAGCACCAGCCGCGCCGTATCCGCCGCCACGGCAAAGCACAGCCCCTGCGCCCCGCTGATGATGGCGGTGGAAATCCCAATCACCCGGCCGGCACTGTCCACCAGCGCGCCGCCCGAATTCCCCGGGTTCAGCGCCGCATCGGTCTGCACCAAATCCTCAATCGGCCGGCCGCCGCGCCCCGGCAGGGTGCGCCCCAGCGCGCTCACCACCCCGGCCGTGACGGTGAAGGAAAACCCCATCGGGTTGCCAATGGCCACCGCCAACTGCCCCACCCGCAGCGCGCCGGAATCGCCCAGTTCCGCCGGTTGCAAATCGTGCCCCGTCTCGGTCCGCAGCAGGGCCAGGTCGGTCTCGGCATCCTCGCCCACCAGCCGCGCCACCAGGCTGCGGCCGTCATGCGTGGTCACCAGCAGCGCCTGGGCCTCGGCCACCACATGCGCGTTGGTCAGCACCAAGCCGTCGGGGCTCACCACCACGCCGCTGCCGGTGCCGGCGCCGCGCGGCCCCTTGGTGGCCACATGCACCACGCTGGGTCCGGCGCGCTCCACCGCCGCAATCACGGCACGGGAATAGGCATCCAACAAGGCGAGGTCATTCGGGGGGCTGGTATCGGCCATGGCAAAAGCCAGATAAGCAACCGTACCGAACTCTCCAACCCCCACCAAACGGGTCACGAGCATGGAAATCGTCCAGGCCGCGCTGGCCCTTATTGCCGCCTGTGTCGGCTTCGCCCTGCTGGCCCGGCACCTCAACCTGCCCTATGCCGTCATCCTGGTGCTGGGCGGCATCGGGCTGGCCTTCATCCCCGGCCTGCCGCCCATTCGGCTGGACCCGGAACTTGCCCTGGCCTTCTTTGTGCCGCCGCTGCTGCAAGGCAGCGCCTACAACACCGACTGGCGCGCCTTCCGGCAGAATATCCGCCCCATCCTGCTGCTGGCGCTCGGCGCCGTGGTCTTCACCACCGCCTGCATCGCCGTCGCCATTCGTTGGCTGGTGCCAGACATGCCCTGGGCCGCCGCCATCGCGCTCGGCGCCATCGTCGCGCCGCCCGACTCAGCCGCCGCCGCCGCCGTCCTCACCCGGCTGCGCCTGCCGCGCCGGCTGGTCACGGTGCTGGAAGGAGAAAGCCTCATCAACGACGCATCGGCCCTGGTGCTGTACCGGCTGGCCATCGGCGCGGTGGCCATCGGCACGCTCTCGCCCTGGCAGGGCCTGCTGCAATTCCTGGCCCTGGGCGCCGGCGGCATTGGCATTGGCGTGCTGGTCGGCCGCGCCACGCGCTGGGCCGCCACCCGCATGAATGACCCGCTGCTCACCACCGTCGCCAGCTTCCTGGCCTGCTACGCCGCCTATCTGGCGGCCGAGGCCGTGCACGTCTCCGGCGTGCTTTCGGTGGTCGCCACTGGCGCGGTGCTCGGCCAGTCGCAGCATAATTTCAGCGGCCGCACCCGGGTGGAATCCCGCATCGTCTGGGACTTCATCCTGTTCCTGCTCAACAGCCTCGTCTTCATCCTCATCGGCCTGCAGCTCAACGCCATCCTGGGCGGCCTGCAGGGCCAGGCCGGGCTGGGGCAACTGGCCATGCTCGGCGCCGCCATGGCCACGGTGCTCATCCTCTCGCGCTTCCTCTGGGTGCTGCCCGGCAGCCTGCTGCTGCGCCTGCTGCCCAGCGTTCGCCGCCGCGAAGGTGCCTACCAATGGCGCCATGTAGTCATCACCGCCTGGGCCGGCATGCGCGGCGTGGTCAGCCTGGCCGCCGCCCTGGCCCTGCCGCTGGACTTCCCCTACCGAGTCCTCATCATCTTCCTCGCCTTCGTCGCCATCCTGGCCACGCTGGTGGTGCAGGGCACCACGCTGCA
>CANFIE010000420.1 GCA_947446625.1 Acetobacteraceae bacterium
CCGCGCGACCAGGTGGCCAAGCGGACCGATGGGCTTTCCACCTTCATCGTGGACATGAAGGCGGCGCTGGGGAATGGGCTGACCATTCGGCCGATCCGCACCATGATGAACCACAACACCACCGAAGTGTTCTTCGACAACATGGTGGTGCCTGCCGCGAACCTCGTTGGCGTTGAGGGCAAGGGGTTCCGCTACATCCTGGATGGGATGAATGCCGAGCGCATGCTGATTTCGGCCGAATGCGTGGGCGATGCGCGTTGGTTCATTGAGAAGGCGGTGGCCTATTCGAAGGAGCGCGTGCTGTTCGGCCGGCCGATTGGGCAGAACCAGGGCGTGCAGTTCCCCATCGCCAAGGCCTATGCCCAGATGCGCGCCGCCGAGGCGCTGCTGCAGAAGGGCCTGGCCAAGTTCGAGCGCGGTGAGAACTGCGGCGAAGAAGCCAATATGGGCAAGATGATGTGCGCCGAGGCGAGCTGGAGCGCGGCGGAAGCCTGCATCCAGACCCATGGCGGCTTCGGCTTTGCCGAGGAATACGACATTGAGCGCAAGTACCGCGAAGCGCGGCTGTACCAGGTGGCGCCGATCAGCACCAACCTGGTGCTGAGCTATGTGGGCGAGCACGTGCTGGGCATGCCGCGGAGCTATTGAGCATGACCGGCTCGAAACCCCTCGCGGGCCTTCTCGTCGTTTCCATGGAACAGGCGGTGGCGGCGCCCTATTGCGCCTGCCGGCTGGCCGATGCCGGGGCGCGGGTCATCAAGATTGAGCGGGCCGAGGGGGATTTTGCCCGCGGCTACGATACCTCGGCCAAGGGGCAGTCCAGCTATTTCGTCTGGCTGAACCGGGGCAAGGAAAGCCTGTGCCTGGACATCAAGGCGCCGGGCGACAAGGCGCTGCTGGAAGCGCTGCTGGCGAAGGCGGATGTGTTCATCCAGAATCTGGCGCCGGGGGCCATGGCGCGGGCCGGGTTTGGCAGCGCGGCGCTGCGCGCGAAGCATCCGCGGCTGATCACCGTGGATATCTCCGGCTATGGCGAGGAAGGCGAGTACGCCGAGATGAAGGCGTATGACCTGCTGGTGCAGGCCGAGAGCGGGCTTGCCGCCGTGACCGGCCGACCGGAGGGGCCGGGGCGCGTGGGGGTTTCGGCCTGCGACATTTCCTGCGGCATCAACGCCTATTCGGCGGTGCTGGAGGCGCTGATCCAGCGCGGCATTACCGGCAAGGGTACCGGCATTGCGGTCAGCCTGTTCGACGGCATGGCGGATTGGATGAATGTGCCGCTGATCTACTTCGAGGGCACCGGCAAGGCGCCGGCCCGCATGGGGTTGGCGCACCCGAGCATCTGCCCCTACGGCGCCTTCGCCTGCAAGGATGGCGACCTGGTGCTGATCAGCATTCAGAACGAGCGCGAATGGGCCAACCTGTGCACCCACTTCATGGGGGAGCCGGAATTGCCGAAGCGGCCGGGCTTTACCGTGAACAATGACCGCGTGGCCAACCGGGCCGAGGTGGATGCGCATGTGGCCACGCGCTTCGCCCAGTTGACCCGCGCTGAGTGTGCGGCGCTGCTGACCAAGGCGGGCACGGCCTATGGCTTCGTGAATGACGTGGCGGCGTTCAGCAAGCATCCGGCGCTGCGGCGCGTGGTGCTGGAAACGCCGGGCGGGCCGGTGCCGGTGGCCGCGCCCCCTGCCCGCTTCAGCGACGGGCTGCGCCAGCTTGGGCCGGTGCCGGCGCTGGGGCAGCACAGCGCGGCGATTCGGGCGGAGTTTCTGCCGGGCTGAGTCGGCTCTAGCGACGCGGCTCGCTGGCGGAGAGCAGCACCACGCGGCGCGGGGCCGTGCTGGCGCTGTGCGTGGCCAGGGCGGGCGGTATGGGGCGCTGCGCCACTGCCAGGGCCACGGCGCGGGCGCCGCCCGTCAGCGCGGCTTGCAGCACCAGGCGCTGGCGTTCCTCGGCCTGGCGCAGCGGCATGTCGGGCCAGGCGGCCAGCACACGGCGGCGATAGCCCTCGGCCCGTTCCGGGGTTTGCGAGTGGTAGTGGCCGGCAGCCACCACCCAGTCCTGCGCCGCCGCGTAAAGCCGGCGCAGCAGACCGCCGGCGTAGTGGGCATTGGCGGCGGGGTCGAAGGCGTCCTCCAGCGTGGCGAAAGCGGTGGGGTGGAAGTGCAGGTTCACCTGCAGGCAGCCGACATCAATCAGGCGGACACCACGGGCGCGTAGCGCTTCAACGGCAGCGATGGCGGCGGGCTTGGACTCGAAGTATCGGCCCTGACCTTCGGCGTTGATGGTCCAGGGCCAGGGGGCGAGGGCGCCGGACGGGGCGCGGCGGCCGCTTTCAACCCGGGCAATGGCGCCCAGCAGGGCCGGTGGCAGGGTGTGTTGCGTCTCGGCGGCCTGGATAGCGGCGGCGCATTGGGCGGCGGGGTCTGGCTGGGCCTGGGCAGGCCAGGAAAGGCACAGAGCCAGTAAGGTGTAACGAGCGATGCACTGGGGTTGGATCACTTTTTTATGCCCGTGATTTTTGCATGGCTGGTTTGTGCTGCAGTGCAAAAAAACTCTTGCGTTCAAGGGTGAGGAACCATAGATTGTGCATCGCAGCAACACGGTACGCCGCGTTGTTTGCCTTTCTTGGACGTTTCCTCCCTAAACTCGGCGGTGCCCACAAGGCACCGCCTTTTTTTTGCCCAAAGCCTTGCCGGAGCAAGGATTTAGGCCAGGAAGCTCCAATCCGTGGCGGCCAGGTTGGCCATCAGGCGGCCCAGGTCGCGGGTCAGCGGGGCCATGCCGGGCAGGCGTTCCAGCCGGTGTTCATCCAGGTAGAGCGGCCGGGCCACTTCGATTTGCAGGGCATGCACGGCGTCTCGGGGCCGGCCGTAATGGCGGGTGACGTAGCCGCCGGCATAGGGGTCGTTGCGGCGCACGCGGTAGCCCATGCAGCCCAGGGCTTCCTCCACCATGCGGGTGATCCGCGGGGTGCAGGCGGTGCCATGCGCGTCGCCCAGCACAAAATCCGGCGGGTTGCCGGCCTGGGCGGGGTGCGAGGGCATGGAGTGGCAGTCGATCAGCAGGCAGAAGCCGAATTCCGCCCGGGTTTCCGCGATCAGCGCCGCCAGGGCGGCGTGGTAGGGCTGCCAGTAGCGGCGAATGCGGTCCTCGGCCTCGGCGACGTTGAGCTTGTGGCGATAGACCGGCTCGCCACCGCCAGCGATGCGGGCGATGGTGCCAAGCCCCGCGCCCACCCGGGGGCTGGAGCTGTTGACCCAATGCGGCAGCGGGCCGTCGAACATGGTGGGATCGAGTTCCCAGGGCTCGCGGTTCACGTCGCAGAACACGCGCGGGAAGGTGGCGGCCAGCAGCGGGGCGCCGAATTCCGGCGCGGCGGCGAACAACTCCTCGACGAAGGTATCCTCGGACCGGCGCAGCGCCATGGGGTCCAGCCGGGCGGCGGCCACTAAGGCTTCCGGGTAGCAGCGGCCGGAATGCGGCGAGGCATAGACAAGCGGCAGGGTACGGCGCAGCGGCCGGTGCAGCAGGTAGGGCTGGTCGGGCTCGGCCAAGGGCTGACCCTGGGGCTGAGTGGCGACGGCAAGGCTGGGCGGAAGGTCCATGTGGGATGATTTGGCCACAGCGGGGCGCTGCTGTCATCAACCACCGGATGATGCACGGTGACGGCTTGCCGAACCGGCGGCAACGGGCTAGAAGCGCCCCCTCGCTGGAGCGGGCGCGTAGCTCAGCGGTAGAGCACCTCCCTGACACGGAGGGGGTCACAGGTTCAATCCCTGTCGCGCCCACCATCCTCCACCCAGGAATTCGGCTGATTTCCAGAACGTTAAGTTGCGGAAATCCACGTTTTTTCCCGCGAAGTTGAATTCACAACCGACACGCTATTTGCGAGAAATTCCGTCGGCCACTTTGGGCCGTAG
>CANFIE010000421.1 GCA_947446625.1 Acetobacteraceae bacterium
GCCACGCGGGGCGGCTTCACCAGGGTGCTGGGCAGCATCTCCAGCCCGGCCATCTCGGCCTCGTTCACGCCGGGCGGCACCTTCTGGGCGGTGATGTTCATCTGCTCGCGCAGCGCATAGGTGGCCATGCTGACCACGAACTCGCCGGTATCCTGCGCGTTGCGCGGGCTGTCGCTGCGGCCCTCGCTGGCGAACATGACATAGGGCGGGTCGAAGCCGAGGTTCTGGAACTGGCTGAAGGGGGCCAAGTTGAGGCGGCCCTGCACGTCCAGCGTGGAGATCCAGCCGATGGGCCGCGGTACGGTGATGGATTTGAACGGGTTGAAGGGCAGGCCGTGATTGCCCTTGCGGGGTTCATAGAACATTGGTGTGGCTTCCTCCCCGGGGTTGTTTCGTGCCACACCATGGCATGGAAAATCCAGACGTCATCATCCTTGGCGCCGGCGCCGCCGGGCTGATGTGCGCGATCAGCGCCGGGCAACGCGGCCGCCGGGTGCTGCTGCTGGAGCACACCGCGCAGGCCGGCAGCAAAATCCTTATCTCGGGCGGCGGGCGCTGCAACTTCACCAACCGGGAAATCCGTGCCGACCGCTTCATTTCGGCCAATCCGCATTTCTGCAAATCGGTGCTGGCGCAGTACACGGCGGTGGATTTCGTGGCGCTGGTGCAGAAGCACGACATCGCCTTCCATGAAAAGACGCTGGGGCAGCTGTTCTGCGACGGCTCGGCCCGGCAGGTGGTGGCCATGCTGCTGGCCGAGGCCGAGGCGGCGGGCGTGGATCTGCGCCTGGGGCACAGCATTGCCGAGGTGTCGCGTGACACCGCCTTCAGGGTTGAAACCAGCCATGGCAGCTTCAGCGCGCCGGCGCTGGTGCTGGCCACCGGCGGGCTTTCCATCCCCAAGATGGGCGCCACCGGCATGGCGCATGGCATTGCCCAGCATTTCGGTCTGCCGCTGGTAACGCCGCGCCCCGGCCTGGTGCCGCTGACCTTTGGCGGCGACGAACTGGCTCTGATGGAACCGCTGGCCGGGGTGGCGCTGGAGGTGCAGGCGCGGGCCGGCAAGCAGGGCTTCCGCGAGGGCATGTTGTTCACCCATCGCGGGCTTTCTGGGCCGGCGATTTTGCAGGCGTCCTCGTACTGGCAGGCTGGCGAGCCGCTGACGGTGAACCTGCTGCCGGGGCAGGATGCGCGGGCGCTGCTGCTGGCGCGCAAGGCGGCCCGGCCGAAGGCGGAGGGCAAGACCGTGCTGGGGGAGATGCTGCCCTCGCGGCTGGCGGCGGCGCTGGCCGAGCGGCATTTGCCGCCGCGCATCATGGCCGAGGTGCCGGACAAGGCGCTGCACCAGTTGGGCGCGCTGCTGAACCACTGGAAGCTGCAACCGGATGGCACCGAGGGCTTCTTCAAGGCCGAGGTGACGCTGGGCGGGGTGGATACGGCGGCGCTGAACCAGCGCGATTGCCAGGCGCGCGACGTGCCCGGCCTGTTCGTGATTGGCGAGGCGGTGGACGTTACCGGCTGGCTGGGCGGCTACAATTTCCAATGGGCCTGGTCGTCTGGCTGGGCGGCGGGGCAGGCGGTTTGAGTGACGCTGTTGTGAAACTGCGGATTCCGGCCTGCTGCGCTTAAGGTCTGATTTTGCTGACCTTCCATGCCGCGCGGCTTACGGCGGGTGAAAAAGGAATAGTGGTGGTGATGCAGGACAAATGATAATTTCCGTACCTGCCGCCCGGTCCCTGTTGGCCCGGCGCCGCCAAGGAACCGCCAGCATGTCCAGCACGCGTCGCTTCTTCGCCATGGCCGCCCTGGGCGCCATTGCCGCTCTGCCGGCTGCGGCCTGGGCGCAGTCGGACCCCGGCGCTGATGATTTGATGCGGCGTGTGCGCGGCGCCCCGGGCAGCCGGGTGGGCGGCGCCACCCGTGGCATGCGGCGCGATGAGCCGGCCGAGGCGCCGACGCCGCCGCACATCACCCACCCGCCGCGCAATGCCGCGCCCCCGGTGCCGGCACTCCGGGGTGGCAATAACGGCTGATGCGCAACCCCGCCGAGGGGGCGATGCGCCTGCGATTCTGGGGCGTGCGCGGTGGCCTGCCCATGCCCGGCCCCAGCACGCTGCGCTATGGCGGCAATACCCCCTGCCTTGAACTGCGCTGCGGCCCGCATCTGTTGCTGCTGGATGCCGGCACCGGCGCGCATGCGCTGGGCAGCGCGCTGAAAGCCAGTGGCCAGCCGGTGCAGGCCGATGTGCTGCTGAGCCACACCCATATGGACCACGTGGCCGGGCTGCCCTTCTTCGCGCCGCTGTACGCGGCAGGCAATGCGTTGCGCTTCTGGGCCGGGCACCTGGCCGGCGCCAACAATGTGGAAGCGGCGCTGGATGCCAGTTGGAGCCCGCCGCTGATGCCGCCGCTGCGCCCCAGCTTTGGCGCCACGCTGCGCTTCACGGATTTCCGCGCCGGCGCGTTGCTGGAACCGCAGCCGGGGCTGAAGGTGGCCACGGCGGCGTTGAACCACCCCGGCGGCTGCACCGGCTACCGGGTGGAATGGCAGGGCCGCGCCCTGGCCTATTGCACTGATACAGAACACGAACCCGGCACGCTGGACCCCGCCGTGCTGGCCCTGGCGCGGCAGGCGGATGTGCTGGTGTATGACGCCAGCTACACTGAGGCCGAGTTCGCCGAGCGGCGCGGCTGGGGGCATTCCACCTGGCAGCAGGGCGTGGCGCTGGCCACGGCGGCCGGGGTGAAGCAACTGGTGCTGTTCCACCATGATACCTGCCGCGACGATGCCGGCGTGGCCGCGCTGGAAGCCGCCGCCGCTGCCAGCCGGCCCGGCACCATCGCGGCGCGGGAAGGGCTGGAGCTGAAACTTTAGCCCTCGGTCCGCAGCACCTTGGCCAGGTTCACCAGCATGCCCGCCGTGGCGCCCCAGATGTAATGCCGCTCATGCGGCCACACCCAGAACTCCCGGGTGCGGCCCTTGAACTCGGTGCGGCGGCGCTGCGGGGCGTGCGGGTCCAGCACCACGGCCAGCGGCAACTCGAAAATCTCCGCCACCTCGCCCGGGTCGGCGTTCAGCGCCAGCGGCGGGGTTACCAGAGCCACCACCGGGGTAATCCGGTAGCCGGTACCGGTGAAATGGTCCGGCATGCGGCCCAGCAGGCGCGGCAGGGCTGGGTCCAGCCCCACCTCCTCCTGCGCCTCACGCAGCGCGGCCTGCTCGGCGGTCTCGCCCGCCTCCATCCGCCCACCGGGAAACGCCACCTGCCCGGCATGGGCATTCAGCCTGGCGGAACGCAGCGTCAGCAGCACCGTTGGTTCAGGATGCAGCACAATCGGTATCAGCACGGCGGCAGAGATCATCCGGGCCGGGTCCAGCCCTTCGGCATAGCTGCCCATGCTCGGGGCCACGCGGGCAAGCGCGGCGGGGTCGGCCAGGCGGGCGGCGATGTCGGCAGCGTTCATGCCGGCGCCTATAGCATGGCCGCGGCGGGCTGGTTACTCCGCCACGTCGATGGGGAAGAACACCCCCTCGCTCCACACCCCCAGCATTTCGCGGCCATCCACCATTTCGGATTCGGCCAGGGCGCAGAGTTCATAGAACACCGCCCGGCCAATCTTGGCCTCAAGCCCGCCACCGGGGCCGGGGCGCACCAGTATATAAGGGTGGGGTTCGCCGGTTTGCGGGCAGATATGCACCCGAATCGGGTGCTGTTCCCCGGCGGTCACCAACTCATCCAGGTTGGTGCGGAAAGTGAGGCATTGGCGCGACTTGCCGGCGCCGCAGTCGCAATCCTTCCACCACATCTCTACGGCCAGAAAAGGCGCGTCGTCCACGTCTATCCGGCCGCGCTCGGCCGGGGTTTCTAGCCAGAAATCGCCGGCCTCGTCCCGTTTCAGCACGCTGGCGAACAGGCAAACC
>CANFIE010000422.1 GCA_947446625.1 Acetobacteraceae bacterium
CGGAAACCTGCGCTCCAGCCCAAACGCCGCCTGCCAGTCATTGGCCAGCCTGGCCAGCGGCGGGTACAGCGCGGCGCGCAGCCCGGCCACCAGCGGCGGCAAGGGGTTGGCGAAGTATTTGTACTCGCCCCTGCCAAACCCATGCCGTGCCATATGCACATGGCTGCGAAACCCCGCCTCGGCGCCGAACATCCCACGCAGCGCCTGGCATTCCGCCACGCTCAGCAGCACCCCGGTGGTGCCAGCGCCATGCGCCTGCACCGCCGCCGCCAACCCTTGCCAATCCAACGCGGCCACACGCAGGGCCAGGTCATCGCGCATTCGGCATTACCTCGTTCCAGGGTGTTTCCCCCGGCCACCGCGCCGGGGTAGGCTCGCTCGAACGATCCAGTCCGGGGAAAGCCACATGTCCGTTCTAAGTCGCCTGTTCGGCAGGCGCCCTGCCAATGTTGCGCCCGAGCCCGAAGCGCCCCCTGCCTGGCAGCCCCCGGCCCCGGCCGCCGCCGCCCCGGAACCCGAGCCCGCCCCTGCGCCTGAGCCGGAACCCGCCCCCGCACCGGTCGCTGAAGCCCCACCCGAACCTGCCCCGACGCCTGAGCCCGAGCCTGTGGCCGTGGCCGAAGCCCCCGCCGCGCCCGAGCCAACGCCTGAGCCAGCGCCCGAAGCCGCGCCCGCGCCAGACCCCGCCCCCGAGCCCGCCTCGCCTCCCACCACCTTCGAGACCCTGGCCGCCGCCGCCATACCGCACGCGCTCGACCCCGCCCCGGTCATCCAGCCCGCCCCCATGCCCACCGGCCCCATCATCGCCGAGCTTGAGGTGGACGAGGACATCACCGACAGCACCATCCGCACCCTCACCGCCGCGCCAGAACCGGAGCCCACCCCGGAACCCGAGCCCGAGCCGGAAGCCGCCCCGCCCCAGCCCAACACCAGCCTGGACTTCACCCTCACCGTCACCCGAGACGGCACCACCGAGCTCGAAGTCCCGCTCTCCGCCGAATGGCTGGCCAGCATGGTGGATGGCGCGCCCGACCGCCCGGACAGCGAACGCCTGTTCGACCTCGCCTCCGAGCACCCCGCCGCCGAAGTCCGCCAGGCCGTGGCCCGCAAGGACAATCTCGGTGAAGCCGCGGTGCTGCGCCTCTCCGACGCGCCAGAATACAACGTGGTGGAACGCCTGATGTGGTCCGGCCAGTTCCGCGCCACGGTGATGCCGGACCGCCTGTTCGACATGATCCAGCGCCACCCGGAACTGGCGCGCGAGGTGGCCAGCAATTACGAAGGCTTCCTCAACTGCAATGCCGGCGAAGTCGTCCGCGTCCTCGGCGCCCATCGCGACCCGGGCGTGCGCCGCGCCCTGGTGGAAAACAGCGTCACCGGCACCAGCATCCTCCGCCGCTTCCTGCAGGACCCCGATTCCGGTGTTCGTCAGGCCGCCCAGCGCCGCCTGCTGCAAGCCTAGAGCAATATACGTTCTGATGGAATCATCAGAACGGATTTCTTGGCCTGGTTTCAAATAGTTATAGAGCACGAAATGCGCCCGACAGGGCGCATAGTGCTCTAAGCCCACCCTATATTTGAGCGGCTGGATATTTGAGCGGCTGGCTCATGCCGCCGGTGCTGCCACCGGCGGCGATCAAACGCTGAAGGATCAGCCCGTGCGCGTACTGGTAATCGAAGACGACCGCGCCACGGGCGACTACATCCAAAAAGGCCTGCTGGAAGCCGGCCATGTGGTCGACCTCGCCCGCACCGGCAAGGATGGCCTGTTCCTCGCCCTGAATGAACAATTCGACGTCATCGTGACCGACCGCATGCTGCCCGGTCCCGATGGCCTCGCCATCCTCCGCGCGCTGCGCACCAGCGGTATCCGCACCCCCGTCCTGGTCCTCACCGCGCTCGGAGACGTGGACCACCGCGTGGAGGGCCTGGATGCCGGCGCCGACGACTATCTCGGCAAGCCCTTCGCCTTCTCCGAACTCCGCGCCCGGCTTGATGCCCTGTACCGCCGCCCCGCCGCCAAGGCCGAAGCCACGCTGCTCCGCGTCGCCGATGTGGAAATGGACCTGCTGAAGCGCACGGTAAAACGCGCCGGCAAGCCCGTGGAACTCCTGCCCACCGAATTCCGCCTGCTGGAATACATGATGCGCCACCCCGGCCAGGTGCTCACCCGCACCATGCTGCTGGAGCAGGTCTGGGACTTCAACTTCGACCCCAACACCAATGTCGTCGACGTCCATGTCAGCCGCGTCCGCCGCAAGCTGGACCAGGCCATCGGCGCCACCGAGGCCACGCCCCCGCTCATCCGCACCCTGCGCGGCGCAGGCTACGCCCTGGGCCAGGATGATTGAGCTGCCCCGCCTGCTGCCCCGCAGCTTTGCCCTGCGCGCCGCCCTCGCCGCGGCCGGCATTGTGCTCGCGGTCTGCATGCTCGGCTTCGGCTTCGGCTATGTCCGCGCCCAGGCCGCGCTGGAACAACAGATAGACCTGGCCGTCCGCGCCGAAGCCGAAAGCTTCATCACGGATTTTGAGGCCCATGGCGTCGCCGGCCTGCTGGAAGCCGTGGCCATGCACGCCCGCCGCCAAAGCGGCACCCGCGTCATGCTGCAAACCCTCGGCGGGCAGCAACGCGCCGGCTCGGTGCCCGGCGCGCCCCCGGCCCTGCGCGGCTATGCCACGCTGCACCCACCGCAGGGCGGCAGTTGGCGCGCCATCGGCGCCGTGCTGCCCGGCGGCCTCAACCTCATCGTCGCCGCCAATCTCGCGGCGACTGACCGCACCGCCGCCGCCCTGGCCGGCACCCTGCCCGTGGCCGGTGCCGTCGCCGGCATCGCCGCCCTCGCACTCGGCTTCCTCACCGCCCGCCGGCTGGAACATCGGCTGCGCGGCGTCCGCGCCGCGGCCGAGGAAGTCATGGCCGGCGACCTCACCCGCCGTCTGCCCAGTGCCGGCACCGGCGACGAATTCGACCAGCTCACCGCCACCATCAACACCATGCTCGCCCGCATCGAGGATCTGGTCCGCGACCTCCGCCAGGTCACCGACAACATCGCGCATGACCTGCGCAGCCCGCTCTCCCGCCTGCGGCAGAAGCTGGAAGCCGCCCAGGCCGCCGCCCGCAACCCCGCCGCAGACGCGCAAACCCTGGCCGAAGCCAGCGCCGAGCTCGACGCCGTCCTCGCCACCTTCGCCAGCCTGCTCCGCATCGCCCGCGCCGAAGCTGGCCTGCGCACCACCGCCCCCACCCTGCTGGACCTTTCCGCCCTGGCCACCGGCATGGCGGAAACCTTCACCGCCGTGGCCGAGGAGCAGGGCCAGCACCTGCTCGCCAGCATCACCCCCGGCCTCAGCCTGAAGGGCGACGCCGCCCTGCTGCGCCAGGCCCTGGCCAACCTCATCGAGAACGCCATGCTGCATGGCGGCCCGGGCGTCACCATCCGCCTCGGCCTCAGCCAGCTCAACGGCACCACACATCTGCAAGTGGCCGACAACGGCCCCGGCATCCCGCCCGAGGAATTCTCCAAGGTCACCCGCCGCTTCTACCGGCTCGACCGTTCCCGCTCCACGCCCGGCACCGGCCTGGGCCTCGCCCTGGTCGCCGCCGTCGCCCAATTGCACGGCGCCACGCTGCTGCTGAGCGACGCCGCCCCCGGCCTCTCTGTAACCCTGGTGTTTCCGCCCGGCGCCTGAAGCTGTCGGCTTCTTCACCCTGCCGTCCGCCCGCCTCCAGCGGCCCGCCCGCACAATCCTCGCATCGGGTTCCTTCGGAGTACGCCCCCATGCGCGCCAAAACCTTCGCCCTCGCCACCCTGCTGCTGGCTGGCTCCTCGCTCGGCGGCTTCGTCGCCATGCGCACCAGCCCGGCCATCGCCCAGGCGCAGCCGCAAACCGCCA
>CANFIE010000423.1 GCA_947446625.1 Acetobacteraceae bacterium
GGGTACAACTGCTCCGCCGCTTTGTTCCATAGCCTGGCTATGGCTTCATGTTGCTCCATGGTGCGCAGCTTCATGACGCCGGCCAACCTGATACGCTTGGCACAGGCGGCTTAGTCGCGCGCGAATTGGCCCTTGCTGAAGCTGCGCACCATGTGGACCGGCAGCGCAACGCTGCATTGGCAGAAACATGAATTCGATGGTGGTGTTGCCACGCCCGGCTGGGCCTGCCTAGGCTAACGACCAGCACGCCCAGCCGGGCGCGCCATGGCACGGATCGATTCTCACAGGATCCGTGGCGCCAAATACCGGGGCGAGGAAGCTGTGTATCGAGGGTCATTGGTTTGCTGTTTGGACTTGGCGACGGATGTGCAATCCCAGCCATCATCGGCGACGAATTGTCATCACGACCGCGGACGCTAGCAATGGATGCCGATGATCGAGTGCAGCACCGGCGGCCAATGCCGCCTTTGGTGTTGTTTGCCGCCGCTGGGCCGCTGACCGTTGAGTTGGAGGAAAGCTGTGCCCGGCTGGGGCGGCGGCTTGCGGCGCTGCTGCTGAACCGGGCGGGGCCGGGCGTGGCACTGGAGCAAACACTGCTGGCGCCGGCCGAACCGTTGCCCACGCAGGCGAAGGGGGCCGAGTTCCTCTGCCCGCTGTTTACCCCGGCCAACCGTCGGTCAGCGGTGGCCGAAGCGCTGGCGCTGGGGCTGCGCCCGGCGACGGCCCTGGTGGACCCAACCGCCATCGTCGCGGCATCAGCCAGGATGGAGGCGGGGTGCTACGTCAATGCCGGAGCCATCATTGGGGCGCTGGCAGTGCTGGGGCAGTTTGTCACAGTCAATCGCGGGGCCAGCATTGGGCATCATGCCGAGATCGGCGACTTCGCCTCGATAGGGCCGGGGGTGGTGATTGCCGGCATGACGCGGATTGGTGCGGGAACCCTGGTGGGGGCTGGTGCGGTGCTGGCACCGACAGTGACGCTGGGTGAGGGCTGCGTGGTGGCGCCGGGCGCGGTGATAACCCGTGACATGCCCGCCGGCGCCCGCGCCATGGGCAACCCGATGCGGCTGTTCCAATGACCCTTCCCAAGGTTGATTTGTATACTATTTCCTGGAACGAATTGCCGATGCTCGGCTTCTTCTTCCGGCACTATGATCCGTGGGTGGAACGCTACGTGTTCTACGACAACGGCTCTACCGATGGCACGCTGGAGTACCTGGTGCGGCACCCCAAGGTGGAGTTGCGGCATTTCCGGCAAAGCGTGGCGGGCTCCTTCGTGCTGTCGGCGCAGCAGTTGCAGAACAGCTTCTGGCAGGGCAGCCGTGGCCGGGCGGATTGGGTGGTGGTGACGGCGGTGGACGAGCATCTGCACCACCCCGACATGCCCGGCTACCTGCAACGCTGCGCCGCTGCCGGCGTAACGGCGGTGCCGGCGCTGGGCTACCAGATGGTGGCGGAGGAATTTCCGCCACCCGATGCCAGGTTGGCTGAATGCCTGCGGCAGGGCGTGCCGTTTGGAGAGATGAACAAGCTCAGCCTGTTCAGGCCCGACGCGCTGAGCGAGACCGGCTTCGGCCTGGGCCGGCATATCTCGGCACCGCAGGGCCAGGTGCGCTACCCCGAGCGCGATGAGGTGCAGTTGCTGCACTACAAGTACATCGGCCGGGACCGCACCAAGGCGCGCCAGGTGCGGCTTGGTGGCGCGCTTGGACCGGTGGACCGGGCGAATAATTGGGGCGTGCAATATTTCCGCTCTGACCAGGCCTACACGGCCGAGTTCGATCTGCTGCTGGCGCAGGCGGCCGACATCATGGCATCGGGCGTGGACCCGCATGCGGAGCATGCGCTGCCGCGCTGGTGGCGGCAGCCGCCGGTGGAGCCAGAACCGGAACCGGAACCCGAGCCGGAACCCCCGCCGCCGCCACCGCCAGCGCCAAGACCGCTATGGCGGCGGCTGGGTTCGGCCGTGAAGCGCCGGCTGTGGCGGATGTTCTGACCGCCGGGCGTGCGGGGTTTCATGGCCGCGGACAAGCTGGTGAAGAAGTGCTGCATCAACGCCCAGCAGAGCATTGCCGACATGCTGCCGGCTTGACGGCCCACCCCATCCGGGTCGCACAATCGGGCAAACCTGAGGGAGCGACCAGATGCCGAAGATCGGCGCCGTGATGTTCTTCACGACCAATTCCATGCACCCCGCCGAGCTTGGCCCATTGTTGGAGGAACGCGGTTTCGAATCGCTGTGGGTGCCGGAACACACGCACATCCCATCCTCTCGCAAGACGCCCTATCCCGCTGGCGGTCCGTTGATTCGCCCCTACTACGACATCATGGACCCGTTCCTGGCGCTGAACACCGCGGCGGCGGTGACGACCCGGCTGAAGGTGGGCACCGGCATTGCGCTGGTGCCACAACGGGACCCGATTGTGACCGCGAAAATGATCTCGACGCTCGACCAGTTGTCCAAGGGCCGCTTCATCTTCGGCGTCGGCAACGGCTGGAACCAGGATGAGATCGAGAACCACGGCACCGCATTCGCCACGCGCCATAAGCTGGCGCGCGAGCGGATTGAGGCGATGAAGGCGATTTGGACGCAGGAGGAGCCTGAGTATCACGGTGAGTTCGTGAACTTCGACCCGATGAAGCAGTGGCCGAAGCCGTACCAGACGCCGCATCCGCCCATCATTGTGGGTGGTGCCTTTCCCTATGGTGCGCAGCGCGCCATTCGCTACGGCAATGGCTGGATTCCGTTGGCCAGCCGGCTGGATGCGGATGGGCTTGGGGCGCTGGTGGGCAAGTTCCGCACCATGGCAACCGAGGCGGGGCGCGATCCGGCCAGCCTGCCGATCACGGTGTTCCGCGCACCAGGTGAACTGGACCGGCTGAAATACTGCGCCGAGATCGGCATTGACCGCATCACCTTCAGCCTGCCGGCCGAGGGCCGGGAGGTGCTGCTGCCGATCATCGACCAGTGGGCGGAGTTGAAGCAGCGGTTGGGAAGCGGCTGACCTTTTGGGCTGACCCTGAATGGTGGCGCCGGCCGCTTTGGTCTGGCGCATGTGGCCGAGCGTCAGCACGCCCTGCGGCCGCCGCGCGCTTACTCGCGCGCGTCAGCCGCCTTCTCCGGAGGAGGTGAGTCTCAGTCCGGGTTGATTACCGGTGCCAGCAGGGCGGCGACATCGAGGAGCGCGGCGTCGCCGAGGCGCGGCCCGATGATCTGCACGCCGACCGGCAGGCCATTGGGGCCCTTGGTGCAGGGAATGCCGATGCAGGGCACGTGCAACAGGGTCCACATGCTGTTGAAGACCGGGTTGCCGGTATCCTCGCGGCCGATCGGTGCCTCGCCCGTGGCGGCGGGTGAGAGCACTGCGTCGTAGTTGGCGAAGAGCGCGTCGAATTGCGGGCGGGCGATGGCGGCCAGGTTGTGCGCGGCCAGCAATTGCGGGGCGGTGATGCCGCTGCTGTTCTCCACGCGGTCGCGGAAGTCCTGGTGCAGCAGGGCGTGGTGGTTGAGGTATTCGGGCAGGAAGGCGCCACTCCCCTCGGCCATCAGGATGACGCGCTGGGCTTCGGTGACGTCGGTGAAGCAGGCGGGCAGGGTGAGTTCCTCCACCACCACGCCGGCGGCGGCCAGGCGCTGGCCGGCCAGCAGCAATGCGGCCTGGGATTCCGGCCCTGCCAACTGCCAGTTGGGGCCACGGCACAGCGCCACGCGCAACTGGCCGAGGGATTTGCCCAGGGGCAGTTCCAGCCCGAACAGGCGGAAGGCTTCGGCCACCAGGCGCAGATCGGCCGGGCTGCGGCCGTACCAGCCGATGGTATCCAGCGTGTGGGAGTAGCGCTTGGCGCCTTCGCTGTTCACCACGCCATGGGTTGGCTTCATGCCATA
>CANFIE010000424.1 GCA_947446625.1 Acetobacteraceae bacterium
CCCTCGGCCACGAAGCGGTCGATGCGGTCATATTGCAGCAGGCCGATCTCGCCCTTGATCATCAGCTCGGAGCTGCCTGCATCCAGGTTGTAGCCACCGCCGCGGCGGTAATACTTCATCTGGTGGCCGGTTTCGTCCTCGCCCATGTCGTGCTTGAAGCCAATGCGCTTCAGCCCGTCGATCAGTTCCTGGTCCAGCGCCAGCATGCGCTTGGCAACGGCCTTGTAGTTGCGCAGCACCAGCGGCGGCGGCGCCGAGGAAACCACCAGGTCAGCATCCTCCAGCGTACCAGGCTCGTTCCACACCGCCTCGTTCAGTCGGGCGCTGGGGTTGATGGAGACGACAGTGGTGGAGCCGCGCTGGATCAGCGTGGTGTGGACGCCGAAGCTGTGCAGGTCCTGCGCCATGTCGTTGGCGCTGCTGCCGGTGCCCAAGATGAGGGCGCGCTTGCCGGTCCAGCCGGCGCCGCTGTCAAAGCCCTCGGAGTGCATGACCGTGCCCTGGAACTCCTTCAGGCCCGGCACGTCCGGCCACAGCGGATAGCTGCTGACGCCATTGGCGGAGACGATGTGGCGCGGCCGCATCACGCGCTCGGTGCCGTCACCGCGCTTCAGCGTGGCCACCCAGTTGCCGGCTGCCGCATCCCATTCAGCATGGGCGAATTCGGTATCGGTCCAGCAGTTGATCTCCATCGCGTCGGCATAGAACTCAAACCAGTTCCCCAGCATGTCCTTGGGAATGTAGGTCGGCCAATTCGGCGGGAAGGGCATGTAGGGCAGGTGGTTGATGGTGATGGAGTTGTGCAGCGCCAGCGAGTGATAGCGCTTGCGCCAGCTGTCACCGATGCGCGGCCACTTTTCCACCACCAGCGTATCCACACCCAACTGGTTCAGCCGGGCGGCAATGGCCAGGCCGGATTGCGCCCCGCCCACCACCAGCACGGCGGGGTCGCGGTCCTCATAGGCGCTGGCGCGGCGGCGCATGTCGGCCCAGTTCTCACCGCCGAAGTTGCGCGAATAGGCCGAGCCGCTCGGCCGGTTGGCGCCGATCTTTTCCTCATGCCCGGTAAGCGACTGCAAGGTGGTGGAAATCAGCCAGGCCTTCTGTTCCTCGCCACCCTCAGTGACCGGCGAGAGGCGGAAGATGCCGGCGCCGGTGCCAAGCTTGGTGCTGAACTCGAAGATCGCCTCGATGCTCTCGATGCCCAGGCGGGTAACCTTGCGCGGTGGCCGGCGGTCCTTCGGCAGCTTGAAGCCATGCGCGCCGGTGGTTTGCTGCGCCGTGGCCAGCTTTGCGGCAATGTCGTCGCGCCCGGCGACCGGCGTCATGTGCCAGGTGAAGGCCAGCACGTCGCGCCAGTGCGAATCCTCGTGGAACAGGGCACCAATCCGCGTGGCATCGCCCGAGGCGAGCGCCGCCTCGAAGGCTTGCAGCCAGCCCGCAGCAGCCAGCCGGACCTGTTCGGCAAGCCGAAATTCCTGCAGGGATTGGTCGAATTCGTTCATCGTCGCCTCACCATGAGGTGGTGCTCCCATAGCCCACCTCTTGCCGAAGCATAGTCAGGCAATCCAACGGGCGTCCATACAGCCAGGCCACGCGGCCGCCTTGCGTTGCGCAACAACTGGCATAATCCTGGCCGAAACATCCGGGATCATCGCCCCATGCTTCGGAAAACAAATCTCGCCGGCCTTGCCGTACTGGCATTGTTGCTCAGTGCCATGGCCAGCCCCGCCGCCGCGCAATACCGCGAGGAACAGGCCGGGCGCATTGGCGCCGGCACCGTGCTGCGGATTTTCGAGGGCAATCGCTTCCACCGCTGCGCCGCCCACTTCGCCAACCCGGACGTGCTGCGCATCGCCTTCACCACCGGGCGAAAATACAGCATCAGCGTGCCATCGGTCAGCCCGGTGCCGGGCAGGTCGTTGGCCATTGTCGTCACCTCCACCCCGCCCGCCGCAACCTATGCGAATGCGGCCTTGACCGATGGGAACCGCACCTTTGCCGAGCTGCCCCTGCCGACGGTGGAAGGCTTGATGCGGTTTCGCGGGCCGCTGCTGGTGGAGGCGGGCAACCGGCGCTTCCAATGGTCGCTGGGAGCTTCGGTGCAGGATGTGCTGATGGCCGTTGAGAATTGTACCAACCGCGCCTCGGGTTGGCGCTGAAGGGCAATGCCTCTCGCGGCAGATGACGATTTCGTTGTCGGAAAATGCCGTGTTAAGCAGCCCTTATGTTGAGCCCGCGCCGGCGCTTCCTTGCTGCTCCTTTTCTGCTTGGCCCGGCCGGGGCGAAGGCGGCGACGCATTTCACCACCTCGGACGGCGTGCGCCTGCACCTGCTGACCGCGGGCCGGGGGCCGCTGCTGGTGTTTGTGCCGGGCTGGACCATGCCGGCCTGGATGTTCCAGCCGCAGCTGGAGGCCTTTGCCGCCACCCACCGCGTGGTGGCCATGGACCCGCGCGGCCAGGGCAACTCCGACATTCCCCGCAGCGGCTACACCGCGGCGCGGCGCGGGCAGGATATCCATGAGTTGCTCGGCCATCTTGGCGGTGGCCGGGCGGTGGTGGCGGGCTGGTCTCTGGGGGTGCTGGAAGCACTGGCCTGCCTGCGCGCCCATGGCGAATCCCGGCTGGCCGGGCTGGTGCTGCTGGACAACTCGATAGGCCTGGGCCCGCCGCCGGCGCGGGGCAATGGCAATTTCCTGGCGGCGCTGCGCCGAGCGCGCGAGTCGACCACGCGCGCCTTCGTGGCCCGCATGTTCGCCGAGCCACCGGGCGAGGACTACCTCGCCCGGCTGACCGCCGACAGCCTGCGCACGCCAACCGAGGCCGCTGTCAGCCTGCTGTCCTACAATCTGCCGCGTGAAGCCTGGCGCGATGCGGTGCTCGGCACCCGGCTGCCCACGCTGTACATGGTGACGCCGCGCCTGGCTGGCCAGGCGGCGGAGCTGCGGCGCCAGCGGTCCCAGGCCGAGACGGTGGTGATGGAAGGTGCCGGCCACGCGCTGTTTGTCGACCAGCCTGAAGCCTTCAACGCGCAGCTGGCCGATTTCCTGCGGCGGCGCGTGGCATGAACTCAGCGCTCATCCTGCGGCTGGTACCGCTGTTTCTCATCGCGCTGGCCACGGTGGCGTATGAAACCGCGCTGGTGCGGTTCTTCGCTGTCACCAAATGGTCTGAATACGGCTACTGGGTCATCAGCATCGCGCTGGTGGGCTATGCGCTTTCCGGCGTGGCCATGTGCGGCGCCCGGGCCTGGCTGGTGCGGCATGGCGAGGATTTGCGCGCCGGCCTGCCGCTGGCGCTGCTGCTGACGGCGGCGCTGGGCTATGCCGGCATTGCGCTCAACCCGTTCAACCCGCTGCAACTGCAGAATGCCGAAACCTTCGGGCAGGAGCTGGTGAATATCGGCCTGTACTATGCCGTGCTGTTCCCGTTCTTCTTCCTCGGCAGCGTCGCCATTGCGCTGCACTTCCTGCTGCATGAGGAACGCATCGGCCTGGTCTATGGCATGGACCTGGCCGGCGCCGGGGCGGGCGCGGCGCTGGTGCTGGTGGCGCTGTATGCGGTGCATCCCTACACGCTGTTCGCGCTGCTGCTGCCCGCCCTGGCACTGGCCGCCGTGCTGGCGCGGCCGCGGCTGGCGCAGGGCGCTCTGGCGCTGGCTATGCTGGCGCTGGCCGAGGCGATTGTGCTGTTCGGCCCGCAGCCGAGCACCGACCGCTTCAAGCCCATCTACGCCCCGCTGAATGTGCCCGACAGCCGCGAGGTGGCGCAGGCCACGCTGCCGGATGGCTATTACCAGCTGCTGGAAAACTTCACCGAGCGGGTGGATGTCGACCTCTCGAACAATGCCGGCGCGCAGGGCGTGGCCGGCACCCCGGCGG
>CANFIE010000425.1 GCA_947446625.1 Acetobacteraceae bacterium
GACAGTGATGGTGCGGGCGAAAAACAGCGCCCATTCGCCGGTCAGCGGGTTGCGCACCGGGCCGAGAATGGCAACCGCCCCCTGCTGCGGCACCTGGGCAAGCTCAGCCAATGGCAAGGGCGGCGGGCGTAGCATGGAGGGCGCCAGGGCGGTGGCCCAGGGCCGGCCATCAGGCAGCAGCAGCAGCAGGTCGCGGAAGCCGAAATTCTGCTCGTCGAGTTCATGCAGCAGGAATTTGGCGGCGCAGGGCTGCACCGCGCCACCCTGGCTGGTTTGTTCCAGCATGGGTCCCAGCCCGGCCAGCACGCTGTCCACCTGCAGGAATTGCCGGTTGATGGTGGCTTCGGCCACACGGGTGATGCGTTCGGCGGTGGCGCGGTTGGTGGCCAGCGTGGCGTCATGCATGCGGTTCAGCAGCAGGATCATGCCGCCGGCCAACAGGCTCAGCAGTATCAGGGTGGTAACCAGCACGGTAATGCGCAACCGGGCGGACATGGCTAGCGCGCCCCCTGCGCCGGGCTGGATGGCGGGACCGCGACGCTGTTCCAGGTTTGCTCGCAGCTTTGGCCGCAGCGGCGCCACCATCCGGGCAGCACCACCTCGCGCAGCAGCAGGCGCCGGAACTCGACCTGCGCCGGTTCCTCCACCGCCTGCATGCGCCCACGCGTGCCGCCGCGGCAGGCTGGCTGGCCGGTGTTGCAGAGCATGCCCATGGCCTCGGCACGGCCGGCGGACTGCCAGATTTCATCCTGCAACTGGCGCAGGCCGTTGCGCAGCTGTTCCCGAATACTGGCCGGCAAGGCCTGCCAGGCGGCGGTATTGGCGATGAAGGCGGAAACGCCCCAGTTCACCGGGCGGGCCGAGATATGGGTGGCCACATTGGCCAGCCCGATGGAGTTGGCCGAAAGCGCGCCGGTGATGGCGCATTGCACCACGCCATCGCGCATCGCGGGCACGGCTTCGGCAAAGGGGATTACCACCGGGGTTGCGCCAAGCGCCGTCATCAATTCGGCCTGCGCCACCGAGGAGGTGCGGACCCGGCGGCCGGCCAGGTCATCCAGCCCCTGGAACGGCCCGCGGCACATGATGACCTGGGCCGGGTAGGTGTAGATGGCGAGCAACTCGGCGCCATAGCGTTCACGGATCAGGGCGGCCAAGCGCGGCTGCCAGCGGGCGGCAGTGGTGGCCAGTTCGCCCAGGTCGCCATTGGCCAGGGGCAGGTTCAGCACATCCAGTTCGGCATCGTCCGAGGCAGAGACGGCCAGCAGCACATTGGCGAAGGGCGTGACGCCCAGCCGCACCAGGCGCGGCAGGTCCTGCCCGCGGATGCCGCTGCGGTCGAAGGGCGCGATTTCCGCCTGGACGGCGCCGGCGGTGAGCAGGGGGACCCGCTGGGTCCAGAAGGGAGCCTCGAAGGCGGTGTATTGCTCCACATCCGCCAGACCGCCCACGATCTTCAGCCGGATGGGCTGCGCTGATGCCGCGCCACTGCCCACACAGGTGAAGGCCAGCAGGCTGGCGAGAGCCAGACTAAACGAATATCGCAGCAGGAGGCGGGCAAGGCGCATTCGATACCTTGGGGTTATCGGCGGGCATTATGCAACCCGCCGTTGCGCGGCGCCACAATCATTGGTGGTATTTTGCGCTGGCGGTATGAGTAGGCTGTGCAGCGCGGCAACCACATCCTCGGCCGCGGCCAACTCGGCCGGGCTGGCATCGGGCGCGCTGCGGCCCGCGAGCAGAGCCATGCAGCAGTCCAGCAATGCCAGCAACTTGCGGCTGCCGGCCAGAATTTCGTTGGCGTAGATGCGGCCTTCCAGCGGTGAGTTGGGTTCCAACAGCAATTGGGCAAAGCCGATCATCGGCACCAAGGGCTCGCGCAGGGTGCCGGCCAGAACGGCCAAGGGCGGGTTGGCGGTGTGGCAGGCGGCCAGGGCCGGGCGGCCCGGCGGCGGGGCGGAAGCAACAGGATTGGCGGCTTGCAGCGGCATGGCACGGCTCCGAAAGGCGTAGCTGGGGCATTGCAGCCGGTGTGCCAGGGTTTGCAGGCAGGGCGCGTTGCAGAATGCGAATTAGCTCGGGAAGAACCCCAGCCTCAGCCATAGCGGCGCGGCATCCGGCCCCAGAATGAAGGCAAGCAGGGCGCCGGCGGCGAAGTCTGCCCGGCGGGGCAGGGCAAAGGCATGCAGCAGCGGGGCGTGGCTGGCGGCGGGGAAGGTAAGGGCCAGACGGAACTCGGGGTGGGCCGCGGCGTCGGCGGCGGTGGCCACGGCGAAGCGGGCCTGGTCGCGGCGCAGCAACTCCAATGCGGTAGGGGCATCGGGCGCCAGCAGCAGGTTGGTGGCCAGGGCTTCCCATTGGCCATGATGCGCCAGGGCTTCCCGGGCGGCGCGGCCCAGGGCGGAAAGCGCAGGGTCGGGCAGGGCCAGGCGGTCCTGGCCCAGCAATTGGGGCAGTTCGGCCCCCAGCATCAGGCGGCGCGGCACCGGGCGGGCGGCAGTGGTCAGCAGCACCACTTGCTGCGCCAGGGCGCTGCGGCGGGTTTCCGGGCGCAACAGGCGGCGCTGTTCCAACTGGTCCATGCGGCGCGGGTCGGGCAGGGCCAGCAGGTCGCAGGGGCTGCCTTGTTCCACCTGCCGGGCCAGGGCGGGCATGGCGGCAAATTGCAGCCGCAACGGGCGGCCGCCCTGGGCGCGCCACAGGGCTTCCAATTGGGTCAGGCCGGCTTGCAGATCCGGCGTGGCGCAGACCACCAATGGCGCGGGTTGCGCTTGCGCCAAGGCGGGCAGGGCCACCAGGGCGGTGGCGAACAGGGAACGGCGAAGCGGCATGCTGGCCCCAGCATATAACCGAGGCCAGCCGATGGCGCGACCGCGTTTGCGCAACGCTGGCGTGACCTGTGGTGCGCGCTACGGTTCCAGCCGAACGCCGGTACGGGCCACCACGCCGCGGTACAGCGCCAGCTCGCGCGCCATGAAGGCGTGGGTGGTGGCGATGGTGTTTGGCTCGGCCGGTGGGGCGTGGCCCACATCCAGCATGCGGGCGGCAGTGGCGGGTTCCGCCAGGGCGGCCACCAGGGCGCGGTTCAGGCGCTCCGCCACTGGGGCCGGCACGCCGGCGGGGGCGATGAGCATGAACCAGGCGGGGGAATCGAAGCCCTGGATGCCCAACTCGCCAATGGTGGGGATGTTGGGGAAGAGCGGAAACCGCCGCGGGCCTATCATGGCCACGCCGCGCACCATGTTCTCCTTCAGCATGGCGGCGGCGGAGGCCACGGCAGCAATGCCCTGCTGCGCCTCACCGGTGTGGATGGCGGTGAGCATCTGCGCGCCCGAGCGATAGGGCACGTGGACCATGTGGGTGCCGATGAGCTGCGCCAGCAGTTCCGATTGCAGGTGCAGCACGCCGCCGACGCCGGAGGAGGCATAGGTGATGCTGTCGCGCGGGGCGGCGCGCATGGCGGCAATGGCCTCGGCCGGGGTGCGGCCCGGGAAGTTGTTGCTGACGATGAGGATACCCGGCGGCACACTGATGAGGCCGAGATGCACGAAGTCGTTCAGCGAGTCATAGCGCGTGCCGCCCACCAGCGCGTTGGGCGCGGCGGCACCGGCCCCGGTTTCCTGCACCATGATGGTGTAGCCGTCGGCGGGCTGGCGCTTCAGCCATTCGGTGGCGATGGCGCCCGAGGCCCCGGGGCGATTCTCCACCACAATCCGTGCCTCGCCGCCCAGATGCGCGGGCATGCGGTCCGCCAGGATGCGGGCGGCGATGTCGGTGGAGCCGCCCGGGGAATAGCCCGAGACCAGGGTAATGGGCCGTTCAGGGAAGGCGAAGGCCGCAGCCGGCAGCAAAGCCGCCAGCAGCGCCAGGGC